>CANRML010000046.1 GCA_947631725.1 uncultured Clostridia bacterium | reverse complement strand
GCATTTAAAGACATTAACCCAGTAACACCAGTTCATATATTAGTTATTCCTAAAAAACATATAGAATCTTTAAATGATATAGAAGCAAAAGATGAAAAATTATTAGGAAAAATATTTTTAACAATTAAAAAAATTGCAAAAGAGCAAGGAATAGCAGAAAAAGGATACCGTGTAGTAAATAACTGTGGAGAAGATGGAGGACAAGAAGTAAAACATTTACACTTTCATATATTAGGTGGAAAAAAATTAGGTACAAAGATTGTATAATTAATATTTTTATGATATAATAAAAATAGATAATTAGATAAAAAATATGGAGGTAGATTCTTATGTTTGAAAATAAATACAGTAAAGTATTAACAGTTATATTAGTAATAGTTATTATAGCAATTTTAGGACTATTAGGATTTCTAGCATATGATTACTATCAAAAATATCGTTTAACAAAAGATGCATCTGAATTTGTTGATAATTTTGACGGAGAAATTGGTAGTGAAGAAAAAAGTGAAGACACAAATACAGCAGGAAATAATGTATTTGATGGTAGTACACCAGTTTCTAATACAACATCTGCTGCAACAGCTAAAAAGGGAGAATACAAAGGATTTGCAACAGTTGGTACAATGGAAATACCAGCAATAAACTTTTCATACCCTGTTATTGACTCTGTTAGCAGAACTTCAATAGAAAATTCAGTTGCAGTTTTATACCCTCCAGGAGGAGAAACAATAAATCAACCTGGAAATACAGTAGTTATAGGACACAATTATCGTAATGGTTTATTTTTCTCAAATAATAAAAGACTAAAAAACGGAGACAAAATATATGTAAAAGACTTTAGAGGAACAAGATTAGCATATACAATATATAACAAATTTGAAACAGATGATAAAGATACATCATTTTATCAAAGAGAAACAAATGGAAAGGCAGAATTAACTTTATCAACTTGTACAGATGCAAGTAATAATAGAAGACTAATCATATTAGCAAGGCAAGACTAAAAAAATAGAGAAATGTCCCAAAGGGGACCATACCCCCCTTTGGGATATTTGTATTAGAGGTGTCTAAATGGATAAAAATCAAGCTAAAGAAAGAATAGAAGAATTACGTAAAAAAACAGAATATTATGCACAAAAATATTATGACGAAGATAATCCTGAAATATCAGACTTTGAATATGATATGCTTATAGTGGAATTAAGAAATCTAGAAAAGGAATATCCAGAATTCATATCAAAAGATTCCTTAACACAAAAAGTTGGAGGAACTGTAAAAGAAGGCTTTGAAAAGGTAACACATGAAGTACCTTTACAAAGTCTACAAGACGTTTTTTCAATAGAAGAAGTTGAAGAATTTGATACTAGGATGAAACAAAAAGCAGAAGAAAATGGAATAAAAGAAGTATCATATGTTGTAGAAACTAAAATAGATGGCTTATCAGCAGCATTAGAATACAAAGGTGGAAAATTAATAAAAGGAGCAACAAGAGGAAATGGATTAGTAGGAGAGGATGTAACAGAAAACTTAAAAACAGTAAAAACTATTCCAAAAGAAATTCCTGATAAGATAGATATAACAGTAAGAGGAGAAGTATTTATTTCTAAAAAAGATTTTGAGGAAATGAATCAAGAAAGACAAGAAAATGAAGAATCACTTTTTGCTAATGCAAGAAATGCAGCTGCTGGATCATTAAGACAATTAGATAGTAAAATAACTCAATCAAGACCATTAGATATATACATTTTTAATGTGCAAAAAATAGAAGGAAAAGAATTTTCTTCACATTATGAAGAATTAGAATATTTAGAAAAATTAGGATTTAATGTAAACCCAGTAAGAATACCTTGTAAAAATATTGAAGAAGTAAAAAAAGCTATACAAAAAATATCAGATATGCGTGAAAATTTAACATTTGGCATAGATGGAGCTGTTATAAAAATAGATGACTTAAAATTTCGTGAAATATTAGGCTCAACAGTTAAAGTCCCAAGATGGGCAGTCGCATATAAATATCCACCAGAAAAAAAAGAAACAATTTTGAAAGATATCATATGCCAAGTAGGTAGAACAGGGGTTATTACTCCAATGGCAATATTAGAGCCTGTAAAAGTAGCTGGTTCAACAATTTCAAAAACAACATTGCATAATGAAGATTTTATAAAAGAAAAAGACTTAAAAATTGGTGATACAGTTGTTATACAAAAAGCAGGAGATGTTATACCAGAAATTGTAGAAGTAGTAAAAAATAAAAGGACAGGTGCAGAAATAGACTTTGAAATGCCACAAAAATGCCCTGTGTGTGGGGCTGAGACTGTAAGAGAAGAAGGAGAAGCAGCTGTTCGATGTACAGGAATAGAATGCCCAGCAAAGTTATATAGAAACTTAGTACATTTTGTATCAAGAGAGGCTATGAACATTGATGGACTAGGAGAAAATATAATAGGGCAACTATTGGATAATAAACTTATTGAAAATATTGCAGATATCTATACACTAAAATTTGAAGATATTGCATCATTAAAAAAGAACGGACAAAAATTTGCACAGAATTTAATAGATAGTATAGAAAAGAGCAAACAAAATGATTTATATAGGCTAATTACAGCTTTAGGAATTAGACATGTTGGAGGAAAAGCATCAAAATTGTTAGCTAAAAAATATAAAACAATAGATAATTTAGCAAAAGCAGGATATATAGAATTGCAAGAAATGGATGACATTGGAGAAATAATGGCAAATAGTATTGTTGAATTTTTTGAACAAGAACAAACAAAAGATTTAATCAAAAAATTAAAAGATGCAGGTGTAAATACAGAGACATTGGAAGAAGAATCAGAAGATGAACGTTTTGCAGGTAAAACCTTTGTATTAACAGGAACACTAGAATCATTTAGCAGAAAAGAAGCAGAAGATATTATTGAACGATTTGGAGGAAAAACTTCTAGTTCTGTTTCAAAAAAGACGGATTTTGTGTTGGCAGGAGAAGAAGCAGGCAGTAAATTAACAAAAGCACAGAATTTAGGAGTTACAATTATTTCAGAGGAACAATTCAAAGAAATGATAAAATAGGGGGAAATATGGAAAAAGGATATACATTTGAAATGATGTGGGAAGACTTAAATGATGGGTATCAAATTTATTATACTTATGAAAGAAACAGATACCTATTATTTAAAACTGCACAAAACTGTTATACACAAAAACTTTTATCACATACATCTAAAAATCCTCAACCTAGAATGCTAATGCTAACATTAAAAAGAGTAAAAGAAATATTCCCTTTTTTAGAGGATATTGAATACAAAATGATAGATGAATAAAATATAAAAATGCATTGACTTATTTCTAGAAAAAAGATATACTAAAAAAAATAGAACTAGAAAAGAGGAACAAAAATGGCAGTAATAATAGATGGAAAACAAGTTGCACAAAAAACAAGAGAACAATTAAAAAAAGATGTAGAACAATTAAAAAAAGAAGGAATTATACCTAAATTAACAGTTATTATGGTAGGTGATAATCCAGCATCTAAAGTGTATGTAAAGCAAAAAAGCAAAGCATGCAATGATGTTGGGGTAGAATATGAAGAATATTTTTTAGATACAAATACAACTCAAGAAGAACTGTTAGCACTAATTGATAAATTAAATAATGACAAATCTGTAAATGGAATATTATTACAGAGCCCATTACCAGCACACTTAGATATTAGTGAAGCTTTCCGCAGAATTGATTATAGAAAAGATGTAGATGGATTTCACCCTATGAACGTTGGAAAATTGGTATTAGGCCAAGACACATTTATATCTTGTACTCCATTTGGAATTATGCGTTTATTTGAAGAATATAAAATTGACTTATGTGGAAAAAATGTAGTAATTATTGGAAGAAGCAATATTGTAGGAAAACCATTGGTACAATGCTGTTTAAATAATAATGCAACTGTAACAATATGCCACTCTAAAACAAAAGATGTAAAGGAAGCAGCAAAAAATGCAGATGTAGTAGTTGCAGCAATAGGAAAAGCAAAATTTGTAAAAGCTGATATGATAAAAGAAGGAGCTATTGTTATTGATGTAGGAATTAATAGATTAGATACAGGAAAATTAGTAGGAGATGTTGATTTTGATGCTGTATTACAAAAAGCAAGCTATATAACACCGGTTCCAGGGGGAGTAGGACCAATGACAGTAGCAATGCTAATGAACAATGTAGTAAAAGCTGCAAAGCAACAAAATAAATAAGATAAAAAAGTTAGAGGGACACTTTTATAAGTGTCTTTTTTCTTTAGAAAGGAGAATAATGGAAAATATACAAAAAAGCAAATACTGGGTATGGTTTAGTCTTATTCAAAATATAGGAAGTATAAGAAAACAAAAACTACTAGAAAAATTTAAAACACCAGATATGATATATGAATTATCAAAAAAACAATTGATGCAAGTAGAAGGAATAGGAGAGAGAACAGCGGAAAATATTTTAGATAAAAGTATAAGAGAAAAAATAAATAATCATTTAGAATATTTAAAGGCAAGACAAATACAAATTATTACAATTCAAGATAAAGAATATCCAAAATCCTTAAAACAAATATATGATTACCCAATTAGTATATATGTAAAAGGAAATATAGAATTATTAAATAATGAAAGTATTGCAATTATAGGGAGTAGGGAGTGTAGTAATTATGGAAAAGATGCAGCTAAATATTTTGGATATCATTTAGCAAATAATAATAAATGTGTTGTAAGTGGCTTAGCAAAAGGAATTGATAGCTTTGCCCATATAGGAGCATTAGGAGCAAATGGAAATACAATAGCAGTTTTAGGAAATGGACTTCAAGATATTTACCCAAAAGAAAATAGGGAATTAGCAAATATGATAATAAAAAAAGGAGGTACAATCATTTCAGAATATCCATTAGGAACACCACCTGATAAAATAAATTTTCCAGCTAGAAATAGAATAGTAAGTGGAATTAGTAATGGAGTATTAGTTATAGAAGCTAAAGAAAAAAGTGGGACATTAATAACAGTGGATTTTGCTTTAGAACAGGGAAAAGAAGTATTTGTAGTTCCAGGAAATATAAATTCTATTTATTCTGTTGGCACAAATAGGCTAATTAAAGAAGGTGCAAGATTAGTAAATTGTTATGAAGATATAATAAAAATATAGCTATTAAAAGCTATATTTTTATCAATTCCTTTGGAATTAAATCATAATCAAACATAACTAGTGAATGGTTATCCCAAATTAGCTCTTTGTTCAATATATTTCCACTGGATTTTTCAATAGTATTTCTGTAAATTTTTGATACTCTATAATATTTATCTTCTTCTTTTTCAAAATGATGGTTTTCCTCTACTAAATCGTAAGTATAAGGAAATTCTTCTTCACTACGTAATTCTCCTTTTAACTGCCCATCTTCACACCATACAAATAATTGGATATCTTGGTTGGAGTTATTTTTAAATCTATAATCAATATAATTATAGTAAACAGAAGTACCGGAACTTAAAGGCATTCTTTTGCCTGCATCAGGTGCTAGTGCATCAGAATGTTTATGAAATTCAACTATCTCTAAAGGACTATGTAAAATTAATAAATTTATAGTGTTTCCCAAATTACACAGACCACCACCAGTACCAAGCTTTAATTTATCTCCTACAATTACACGCCCCTCTTTATATCCTTTTTTCTTAGTAGCTTTACCAATTGTTTTCCAAAATGAAAATACTTCTCCAGGATGAATAATTATTCCATTTATCTTATTACAAGCTAGCATAATATTTATTGCCTTATTTTCTTGTGAAATAGGGTCAATACCTTTGCCTTTTTTTATAATATTAGAACTATGAGTAGTTATAATATTTGGCAATTTTTCTTCTTTAAAATTTTTTGCAAACTTATCTCTACTAAAAAAATCTTTGAAATGTCTTTTTAAGACTTCTTTATGAAAAGAAATAGAGTAGAAAAAAGGATTTATATCACAAAAATTTTTGCCCTTACAAAATAACATTTTACTGAACCTCCTTTTTTATATTACCAAGTCTATTTTGACAAGAATTATTTTTTCTATAAAATTTAAGAATTATTTTTTCTAGTTGCCTTCTTTTTCCTATTTTTGTTTCACTTACATCGCGAATATAATTTACTAATATATTAGCAATTCCAGCTCTATTAGCACCAAAAATATCTGTAAATATTTGGTCACCTATTACTAGTAGATTTTCTTTATCTATATTTAACATTTCAATGGCTTTAAAATAATTATAAGTATTTGGCTTTTTTGCATCACATATATATATAGAATCTATATTTTTTAAAAAGCGCCTTACTCTTTCTTCACTGTTATTAGATAATATAAGTGTCTTAAATCCTATATTTTGTATAGATTTAAAGAAAAAATCTATTTTTTCATTTGAATCGTCTCCATGATGAACTAAAGTGTTATCTATATCAAATATCAGACCTCTATATCCAATCTTATATAATTTTTCATAATCGATATAGAAAATATTATCAACATATTCGTAGGGATAAAAGATTTTAAACATAAAGGCCTCCAATTATTTCATATAATCACAAACTTTATTTATTTGTTCTTCAAAAGTTCCATCAAATTTGTTTTCAAAAAAGGCTCCTCCAATAGTAAAAGACCAAGGATTAGCATCCTTTAACTCATCTAATCTTTTATAACTATTTATACTACCAGCTATACATACAGGAGCATTAACTTCAGATACAAACTTCTTATTAAGTGCTGCAGCATTACCAACATATCTGTAGCCAAGTAAATCAAATCCATATACACCTTTTTGAAGTAAAACATTAGCTTCATTTATCATTTCTTGAATGGAGCCTTTTAGAACAGAAGGACGATTTTCAATTTGTCCTACAAATGGCATATATTTAAGACTATGTTCTTTGCAATAGTCATTTATAGAATTAAAAAACATAGTTCCCATTAAAATATCACATCCACATTCTACAGCCATTTTTGCACCTTTTAGACCTTCTTCTTCTGTATAAGCTACAACTTCAAGAAATGTTGTTTTATCACAGCTTTTCATGTAATTATATAATTTTTTCATTTCAGATAGGGGAAGAGGCTCTTCTTTAAAACCCCAGAAATCTGCTTTTGAATTTTTACAACTTTCAAAAATTTCATAAGCATTATCTACAGTCCTATCATTATGTGTTAGCATTACTATTAAGTTTAGATTATTACTCATAAGTATCAACTCCTATAAGAAATGATAGCATATTCGACAAAAAAAGACAATATAAAATAAAAAACATGTTTAAGTTATTGACAATTAAACTAAAAAATATAGAGGTGAAAATCTTTAACTATAGATGTTAATATTAGTTAAGATAGTTTTAGAACCATATAATTTCAAAAGGCAGCATTATTTGCTGCCTTTTGAAATGTTAAATTTTTGGTTGATAATTTGAATCAAAATATAAATAGTTTGTTACCATTTGAAAATGTAATTTTTTAGAATTTTTTTCCTTGTATTTCAGCAAGATCCCATCTTCAACTTCTTTTGCAAACCAAATTAGATTATCTTCTGGTTTATGCGAAATTTCTTTGAATTTTGGTCCTAAACCGAAAATTTCTCTTACCTCATATAACAAAAAATCTATTTTTTGAGAGAAAGTAAATAAAAAATAATGTTATTAAATAACTATATATCAAAATCTAAAATTTAACATACATAATAACATACCTTGACAATTAATATATCATGAGATAATATATATCTATCGTAGTAATAAAATGAAAGAGGAAAAAATGGAAGAAAATTCAATAGAAAATGTTGAAACAATTGCATCTAAAAAAGCAGTAGAGAATAAAAAATCCAATAAACAATTTGCTATTTTATCTGCAATAGGAATTGTTATGGTAGTATCAGGACACGTAGGAAATAAATTGAATCTGTTTACAGAAATATTTCCGTATAATTCGTTTTTTATGCCATTGTTTGTATTTATATCAGGATATTTCTTTAAGGATAAATCTACAGAAAATATTTGGCTATATATAAAAAAGAAATGCAAAAATTTGCTTTTATATTATTTCATATGGAATATATTATATGGACTTATAGAGTGGGCAATTTATCTTTCTGGAGTAATAGAAGGAACACCTGAGCCAGCAACATTTAGTATATATACTATATTTAGAAGACCTTTTATTGATGGTCAGCAATGGGGATTATTTACTCCAACTTGGTTTATTCCAATGCTATTTACTGTAGAAATTACTTTTTTAATTATTAGAAAACTCCAAATAAAAATAGGGCATAATGTAGAATATGTTTTTTTAATTATGTTTATATTTTTAAATATAATTTCAGTATATATATCTAAAAACTTTAAAGTTAATCATAATTTTTATCCATTTTTAAAAATAGGATTTTTTATATTATTTTTTCAACTAGGAAAATTATATAAAGATAAATTTGAAAAAATGGAAAATAAAATACCATCAATTATTGTAATATTAACAACATTTTTTATAAATCTAATAATGATAAAATTATATAAAGACATTAGCTTTAGCTCTTTATATAATATGGGTAACTTTGTAAACAGACCAAGTTTTTTACCAGTAATAGTTGCAGTTACTGGAATATGGTTTTGGCTTAGAATATCGAAAATACTTGTTCCTGCAATAGGAAAAAATAAGATAGTAGATAATATAAGTAACCATACAAAAGAAATAATGACACATCATATTTTAGGAATATACTTATGCCATTTTGTACTATATCTTTTAAGAAATGTATTAAATTTACAAGGATTCCAAGCAATAAATTTTGCAAGGTCATGGGGTTGGTATAGATATTATGCTGATACAGGTCAAATTGGAATAGTTTATATAATAATAGGAATTTTCTTCCCACTATTGCTAGTAAAAATAAAAGAAATCATTAAAGCAAATATTGAAACAGCAAAAAACAAATTTAATAATCTTCAAAAAAATTAATATATTGTAGATATAATAGTTATATAATAT
>CANRML010000045.1 GCA_947631725.1 uncultured Clostridia bacterium | reverse complement strand
CACTTTGAATTACTCCCTTCAAAAAATATCATAAAATGTTTTAAATTCGTACCCTTGTCCTGCTAAATAGTCAATGATTTGTGGTAACATTTCTGCTGTAACTTTCTTAGCCTGTGCATCATGCATTAAAATTACAAGGCTATTTTTTCCTGACGACGTAACCTGCAATCTGTTCATTACATATTCTGGTGTTGGAGTGCTTGTTTCTGCATCTCCTGTTAAGCAATTCCAGTCGACTTGATAAATTTCATTTTCAAGTAGTAATTGTTTTGCTTGTTTTTTTATTTCTGCATATTTTCCTCCTGCATATCCACCTGGAAAGCGGAACAAATGTGAATTAAACTCTGGTTCTCCAATTGCAGTTTTTATAGCATCATTTGTTTTGTTAAACTCGTCTAAAACTGTTTGTGGAGATGCATATATTGAAGAATAGACATGAGAATATCCATGATTTGCAATAAAATGTCCTTCATCAAATACTTTCTTTACTGTTTCTTGTAATCTTTCTACATTTGAACCTAGCATAAAAAATGTTGCTTTTACATTTTTTTGTTTTAAAGTATCTAAGATATTAGGTGTTACAGTTGATGGTCCATCATCAAATGTTAGAAATGCTCTTTTAGTTTCTGAACGATAAATTGTTTCAAAATCTTGTTTTGCTTGTTCTGTTACCTGTGGTAACTTTTCTCTTCTTTTTTGTTCTTCGAGTGCAATTCTTTCTTGTTCTAGTCTTTCCTGTTCTGCTTGATACTGTAATATTTGTTCTTCAAATTCTTTTGCCTGTTGTACTTTTTTAATATGCTGACAAATAACTATAATTAAAATAATCAAAATAATTGCTAGTAATAATAAAGCTAATTGTATTAATTGTGTCTTTTTAACATGTAATTTTTTGTCATTTAAATTACACATCGCATAAATATTATTACGATTATTTTTCATATTATCCTTCCTTTTATTTTCGACTTTTTTCAACTCGATTATACACCTTTTTTTACAATCTATCAACTAGTTTTTTAAATTTTGAAACAAAAAGAACTCGATGTTTCATCTTGAGTTCTTTTGTGTAATATATTTAATTTGATTTCATTATGTTTTTAAGATATTCTATCTCTTCTTCTGCATTTAAACGCATAAAAATTGGTTTTCCTTGAGGAATAACTTGTATATCTTTTAATTCTATGTTTTCTTTTAATGAATCCCACATTTTTTGTTTTACATCAGTGATTCCAATTTGTTCAAAAATGTTTTGTGCAGTGTCTTTCATAAATGGTGTAATTAAAATTGAAATTTTTCTTAAGTATTCTATTAAATGATATATACAATCTTCTAATTGTTCTGTTTTTTCTTCTTTTGCTAATTGCCATGGAGCCGTTTCATCAATATATTTATTTGTTCTTGCAATTAGTTGCCAAATTTCTTTTAAACTATCTGCAATTTCAAAATTCTCCATTTTTGCTTCAAATTGCTCTATATATTCTTCTGCTTCTTTTTCAAAAGCTTCGTCTACACTATTTGCATGTGTATTTTTTTCTGGTACTTTTCCATTAAAGTATTTGTTTACCATCGATACAGTTCTATTTACTAAATTGCTCAAATCATTGCATAAGTCAAAATTATATCTTTCTATAAATGCCTCTGGTGAAAAGATACCATCTTGGCTTACTGGCATTTCTCTTAATAGAAAATATCTAACAGCATCTAATCCATATTTTTCAATCAATGTTTCTGGATAAATTACATTTCCTTTTGATTTTGACATTTTTCCATCTTTCATCATAATCCAATTGTGTACTAGTATTGTTTTTGGAAGTGGTAAATCTAATGCCATTAGAAATATAGGCCAATATATTAGATGGAAACGTGCAATATCTTTTCCAACAATTTGAACATTGGCTGGCCAATATTTTTTGAATAGTGATTCATCTGAAGATAAATATCCTAATGCAGTTATATAGTTTAATAGTGCATCTAGCCATACATATACTACATGTTTTGGGTCTGATAACACAGGAATTCCCCAGTCAAATGTAGTTCTTGTAACACATAAATCTTCTAGTCCTGGTTTTATAAAGTTGTTAATCATTTCTGTTTTACGATATTCTGGCTTTATAAAGTCAGGATGTGACTCGTAATATTCTAATAATCTATTTGCATATTTTTTCATATTGAAGAAATATGCTTCTTCCTCCATTTTAACAACTTCTCTTCCACAGTCTGGGCATTTTCCATCTACTAATTGTGTTTCAGTAAAATATGTTTCGCAAGGAACACAGTACATCCCTTCATATTTACCTTTATAAATATCTCCCTGTGCTAGTAGCCTTTCAAATACTTTTTGTACAACTGTTTCATGACGTTTTTCTGTTGTTTGAATAAAGTCATTATATTCGATTTTCATGGTTTTCCATAAAGCTTTTGCCATATCTGCCATTTCATCTACATATTCTTTTGGTTTCTTTCCATTTTTCATAGCTACTTGCTGTATTTTTTGTCCATGTTCATCTGTTCCTGTTAATAGATAACTGTCTTTTCCTTTTAATTCATTTAACTTTTTCAAACTGTCTGCTAAAACTGTTGTATAAGCTGTTCCTATATGAAATTTTCCGACTTGGATAATAAATCGGAGTTGTAACGTAAAAAGTGTCTTTCATTTTTCTCTCCTATTCTGTTACATAGTTATATTCTATTTGAGAAATTACATTATCTTCTACTAAAAATATAATTTGTGTTTTTTCTTTTTCATAAGTATATTGATTATCTGTATTTTGATAATCTTCGCCATATACTTCTACCATTTTATCATAAGTATCTCCTATTTTTACTCCTTCTGTTGTTTGTGCTTCTTCATCCAAAAAATAAACAGATTTAACTTTATCTATTTCTCCTTCTGGATAAGTTGAAATCACATAATGATCATATGTATATTCTTTATCTAATCCTTCAAAAGCACAGCTTTCCATTTCTGCATAATCTTTTTCTTTTGGCATATTTAATGATGTAAAATCAACTCCTAATTGTACCATTTTATCTTCTGCTTGAAATTGATATACATCTTTTGATTCTTGACTTACTGATGTTTCTGCATTTTCTACTATTTTAGCTTCTTGTTTTGAGTTTAATATTATGAAAACTCCTATAATTACTAAAGCTAAAACTACAAAAATAATTGCTATTATCGTTCCCTTATTTTTCATTATTATTCCTCCTACATTATTTCCTTCATATATTGTTCTAATTTCTTTTGATAGATGTCATCTATTTCTTTATTTTCTCGATAATCTGTCAATTCATAATTGTCTTTTAAATATGTTGCAGAATATTTACTTAATTTTGTTGCACCTGTTAGATTTAGATGTAAACCTCTATCATATGTGTCTTGACTATAATCTATACCAATTTCTCCCACTTTGTCAAGGAAATTAACGAAATTTATGTGATTTTCTTCTGCAAATTTCTCTATTTGAGCATCATATTCGTCATACCAATGTGGATAAACACTTGGTGCTTTTATAAGCAATAACTTGATATTGTTTTCTGCACATAAATCTCTGATTTTTTCTAGGTATTCATAATCAATATCAGCAAATTGGTAATTAGCTAATTTTTTAACTACTGGTTTGTTTTCTAAAGGCTTAATTTCTTTATTTATTAAAAATCCTTGATATGTATTTTTCTTTTTATCAAATAGATATTCAATATCTTCCTTAGTCAATTTATCAAATCTATCATGATATCTTAAAATTGGAAAAATATATGATGCCATTGTTTCTTCTTCAAGCATAGATGCTTTTATCATATCATATTTTTCTTTAGACCATTTCATTTTATCTAATGTTAAACGATTATATGCTTCACTAACAGGTTCACTATATCTCATAGAATTCACATTAAATACTACAACTTTTGGTATTTCATATTTTAATGTTTCCTTTAATAGATAATATGATTGCCATATCATTTGTTGTGAAGAACCTCTTACATATGAAGTAATCCCTTTTTCTTGATATAATACCATTGGTGAAAAATTTGCATATACTTCACAATCTCCAATAAAAATAACTTCATGATTTTTTTCTTCATCATAATATTGACTAATCATACTTCCTTCTACTAAATCTGTCATATATTTTGGCATGAGTAGCTTATTTAACAGATAGAATATTAAAATGGCTATTACAAGTATTACTATAATCTTGATTACTCTTTTTATTGTTTTCATATCTTATTCCTTCCTTAAGGTGTACATTAGAATTTGTTATAAATAAATTGACTAGCATCAAATCCTATTCCATATACTCCAAAAACAAGTATAATTAGTATTGCACTAATTGTTAATATTAGTTTAATTTCTGGTTCTTTATTTTTTATCTTTTCATTTATCACTTTTTTCTTGCCTTCATAGGTAAATACCATGATTGTTGCTATTATCAATACAATATAGTTTGCTAAGCTTAATCCTAAGCTTCCTATACTTTGAATTAATGCTTGATAATTAAATTGTGTAAATACAGATGCTATCATTTGGCAAGCTTGTACTGTATTTGGCCATATAAAAAATGCCCATAAAATTGATACTATTAAAAATGTAATTACTCGATTTACAATTTTCCATGGTGTTTTTACTACTTTGCCTAGTAATAGGAAAATACCATGCAATAATCCCCATAAAACATATTGAGTTCCATGCCATAATCCTGATAATACAAATACAATAAGAACATTTATATTTGTTCTTAAATTTCCACATCTACTTCCACCTAATGGAATATATACATAGTCTCTAAACCAGTTACTAAGTGAAATATGCCATCTTCTCCAAAATTCTTGTATATTTTCAGAAATGTATGGATTATTAAAGTTTTCCATTATTTTAATTTGCAAAATTTTTGAAAATCCTATTACAACATCAATTCCACCACTAAAATCACAGTATAGTTCAATTGAGTATAATAACATAGCAAATAAAGCAAATGCTCCTTGGTATGTGTTAGTATCTCCTGTTATTGTTGCTATTAAGATTTGAATACGATTTGCAACTACTAATTTTTTGAAAATTCCAAATAATATACGTAATAATCCGTAAAAGGCCTGACTGCCATTGAATTTTTTATCTGTTTCATATAATGTTGGTGTAATATCATTATATCTATTTATTGGTCCAATAGATAAATATGGAAAATACATTGTATACAAAAAGTATTTTGCTAAGTTTTTCTGAGCTTCATATTTTTTCTTATAAATATCTGCGATATAGGAAATAACTTGAAATGTATAATATGAAATTCCCATTGGTACAATAATATTTTTTACAAATATTTGATTTTTAAGAATTACTAATATTAGTCCATTTAAAATAACTGTAATTGCTAATATTACTCTTTTTATTGTTTTATTTTCTTTATTTTCTAATAAGATACCTGCTATATATGTTGTAATAGAGCTAAATACAATGAATATTAAAGGTTGCCATCCTAAGCTTATATAAAATGCAATACTAATTATAAGCAAAGTATATGGCTTGGCTTTTTTAGGTACGATATAATATACAAATGCAGTTATAAGCATTATTACAAACATAATTCCTGATACTAGATTCATATACTGCTCCTTTTTTGTTTAATTTGCTGCTGGATATGCTGAACGGTTCCAATCTCTTGGATGTAGCCATTGCAATGTTTGATATCTTCTGCTATCTGTCATAAGTTCGTTTGGATAATGGTCAACAGTAGGTGTAGAGTCAATATGTCTCCATACTCCATTTATTTTTATTAGATTCCAAGCATGTGATTTATCTGTACATTGTACAATATAGTTTGGAAGTCCTAATCTTTCTAGCATTAGTTTCATAACTGATGCGTGAATATAACAATCTCCTGTTTTTTTGTTTAATGCAATTCTTGCTCCATTTTGCCATCCTCCTGCATTTCCTTCATTATATGTATGAGAATAGCGAAGGTTTGATTGATTTTTAAAATATATAACCAAATTTAATACTTTTTGGCTAATACTACCTGAACCTGCTACTTTACTAATCAATGCATCTGCTTGTGCATTTAATTCTTCTGTTGAATTTGTTGCTACCTTTTTTTCGGAAACAACTATTTTTCTTTTAGTTGTTGTTTGATTTCCAGACTTATCTTTTGCTGTATAAGTTGCTTCATATGTTCCTGCTTTTCCGAGTATTGACATTATTACTATCTACTGTAAATTCCGTGTCTCCATCTTTTTCATCTTTTGCAGTTACTCCTTTTTTATAGTCAATACTTCCTCCTACTGTTATATTGATTTGATTTAATCCTGAAAATACTGGTCCTTCTTTGTCTTGCTTTATAGTTAATTTAGCAGTTTTTGTTGCTTTATTTCCATATTCATCTACCGCTTCTATTGTAATTTCTTGCTCTCCTTCTTTAGAAAAATCTGGTGTTGTTAATATATTTGTTGTAACTTTGCTTGCATCATTTGCAGATTCGATAAATTGATTTAAATCATCTACTTGTTGTCCAACATAAATAGTTATATCTTTTAGTTTTAAGTCTGGTGGAAGTGTATCTTTTATAATTATTTTTGTTATTTTTTCTACTCCGTTATATATTGAATAGATTTCATATTCTCCAACACCATTTTTATTGATTGCATCAATGTCTTCTTGTTTAACTGCATTTCCTGCTTTTTGCATATCATAAATTATATCTTCGATTTTTAATTGATTACCAAGTTCTAAATTAAATTCTGATGCAATATATGTAATTGTTAATTTACATTTCTTTTCTACTTGATTTCCAGATAAATCTTCTACTTTAATATGAGCTATATATTCTCCAAATTCTCCTACATTTATTTCTTCTGGATTTAGCACTTCTGCATTTGTTTCTTCACTTGCATCTGTAACAGATTTAATAAAATCTTTTGCATTTATTTCATATCCAATAGGTTTTTCAATATCTTGAAATTCAACAGATGGTGCTATTGTATCTTGTATTGTTAATTTACTAGTATATTCTTTTCCTTTATATGTAAGTTTTATGTCATATTCTCCTACTTTACTTAAGTCTATTTGTGACATATCAGTAATAAATTGGGCTTTATCACTATTATTTTCTCTTTCGATAAAGTCTAATACTGATAATTCCTTTTTTGTACCTAATTCTATTACTAATTTGTCTTTTACTTTAGGTATGAATATATAAAATAATATGGTTCCTATAATTGTTAAACATATTAATACAATAGCAATTATAGCTACTGTTTTATTTGATTTATTATTTTCTTTTTTAACACGTTTCCCTTTCATTTTCCTTACCTCTTTTGGATATCTATTTTTTCCTTATTTTACTACATGAATTCAAAAATATCAATATTACATTATAATAACACTTTTAAAATATTTCTCTTGGAAATTAGTCATTTCTTTAATTTCTTTTTCTGTATATTGCTTATTACTTGGGGCTATAATTAGCTTATCTTCGTTATCATTTAATCTATGAATAACAGCAATACATTTTCCTTTATATTTCTTTAATGGCTCATTTTCTCCTAATATATAGCAGTCTATTTCTTCTCCATCTCCACCTATAGTATTTGGTACAAATCCATAATTTGTTTTATATATATGGTCTGGATATTGTGGGTGAATACTTCCTATTGGTCTATCTATATTTATTTCTAGTTCTTTTCCAATATATGAAATTGATTTTACTACATTTTTTACATAGTCCCATCTATTATGTAAAAAGTTTTCATTTGAATTAAGTTCTTCTATTTCTTCATATGTTGCCCACTTAACATCTGAAACTTCTTCTTCCTGCATAACTATATCTTTAATATCAATTTCTTGCTTTATTAGATAAGTATCTAGCCATACTCTACCTGTTTTATAGTGATTTACAAGTTTTATATCTTTAATATTAAGTTTTATGCCTAATTCTTCAAAAGTTTCTCTTTCTATAGTTTCTAATGTTGTTTCTCCTTTTATAACAGAACCACCTGTCATTGCCCATACATTTGGAGATTGTTTTTTCTGTGGGGAACGTTTTTGAATAAGGATATTATTTTTTTGGTCTATAATCCATATATCTGCTCCCATATGATAATATCCTTCTGGAATCATTTCTCCTTTTTGTATAGTTTGTCCTGTTTTGTTACCTTGTTCATCTAATATATCCCATATCTCCATTTTCTGCTCCTTGTTTTTTATACTTTATTATCTTGTCTTAAATTTAAGCTAGTAACCATTTCGCAATGCATTTGCATTATACTGTTGCATTTTTTATCTTGATGGAATACCATAGATATGCAAAACTAAAACATATTTATATCTAATTTTTATTCTCTGATTCTAATAATAATTTGTCAAAATCAGATTGATAGAACTTATCTTGTTTTACTCTATATTTTTCAAATTCGGAAATAGCTTTTTCTTCAGCTATTTCACGTGATATTTTTCCTGCATCTTTTAATATATCTCTATCATCTGCTAATAAATATTTATCTATTCTATTTGCCCAATCCTCCATAGTCATTGGGATATTTCTTTTGGCTCTACCTTCTGCTAAATCCAAAAAAGCATTTACTATTCTTTCTAAATCTTCTAATTCTTCTTTGCTTAGATAGTTTTTAGCAATGACTACATCTGTTTCTAAAATTTTTCCATTAGGAGAATATTTCCATGAAGTTAATCCCATATGTTCTTTTTCACTGTTTGCTCTATTATAAATAATTTCTGCAGCTGTTTGATGTGATACTGCATAATGCATTTTATTTTGTATTTTCTTAAAGAATTTAATTGTTATCGGAGATTTACTATCATAATCAATTGCTGTTGCATAAATATCTGTTATTTTCTGATAAAATCTTCTTTCACTTAATCGTATTTCTCTAATTTCAGCAAGTAATTCTTCAAAATAATCTTCATCAAAAAATATTCCATTTTCCATCCTTTTTTTGTCTATAATATATCCTTTTTTTGCAAATTGTTTTAACACATTTGTTGCCCATCTTCTAAATTGAATTGCTCTGTCTGAGTTTACTCTGTAGCCAACAGATATAGCTGCATCTAAATTATAATATTTAACATTTCTTTTTACTTCTCTATTTCCTTCTTTTTGAACTAGTAAGAAATCCTTACTAGTTGAATTTTCATCAAGTTCATTACTATTATAGATATCTTGTATATGCATAGTTATATTATTTCTTGTAGTATCGAATAATTCTCCTAATCCTTTTTGAGTTAGCCATAAATCTCCTTCTTCAAATCTTACTTCTATTCCTTTTTCTTTTTTTTGCACTTCAAATACTAAAAATTCAGCAGAATTACTTCGTATTATTAAATTTTTATTTTTCTCACTATTATTATCTATCAACTATTTCACTCCTCTTACTTAAAATATCATAGATATCTTATTTTAGCATTTTCCCAAAATGGTTGTCGTTAGTGCTTTCTAGTTATTATTTTAAATGTAGAACAGTAATACTTTCAACGTGGCAGGTAAAACACTTAGGAACATAAGCCATAAGGTTGTAATGGTGCATAGGAACATACAATCATAAAAAAAATTT
>CANRML010000044.1 GCA_947631725.1 uncultured Clostridia bacterium | reverse complement strand
CTTTATTATTTTGCAACTTTTGAAAATATGGAGGATTTAACAGGTGGTTTCTTTATATGTGTTCACCATCTTATTTCAGATGCTTGGTCTATGGGATTGCTAGTTAGTTCAGTTATCTCAATTTATTCTAAGCTTAAAAATAAAGAAAATTTATCAATAGATTTTAATAATTCATTTGATTATTCAGATTTTATTAAACAAGATTCGACTTATTTGAATAGTCCTAGATTTAAGACAGATCAAGAGTTTTGGAATAATTTATTTGAGGAAAATATTTTTGAAGATTATGATTCTTATACAACTATATCTCATTTAGATTATGAAGCTACTAGAAATGAATTTAAGCTTTCTAAAAAAATGACTTCAAAAATAACTGATTTTTGTACAAAATTTAAAGTGTCTCCTTTTACCTTTATGTTGTTTATTATGGCTATTTATGAAAGTAGGATAAAACAGTCTAATCATATTGTTTTATCAACTCCTATCTTAAATAGAAATGGACAAAAAGAGAAAAATACTTTTGGACTTTTTGTTAATAATATATTATACAAGCTAGATATTGATGATTCTTCTTCTTTTTGTGATGCAATTACTAATTTAAGTAAAACTCAGTTTTCTTATTTAAGACATCAAAAATATCCATTTCAAGATTTAATTGCTGATGTAAAAAATAAATTTCAATTAAAAGAAAATATATATAATATAGCTGTTTCATATCAAAATGCTAGAACTAATCATAATGAATCTAATGTAAATTTTGATTGTAAATGGCTTTTTAGTGGTTATTCTGCAATTCCTTTGTTATTTCACATATATGATTTAGATAATACTTCTTGTTTTTCTTTTATTTATGATTATCAAAATAAAGTTTATGATGCATCTCAAATTAAAGATATGCATCACAGAATATTATATATTTGTGAACAAGTAATTGATAATCCTGATATTTTAATAAAAAATATTGAACTTGCAACAGAAGAAGAAAAAAATATTATCTTAAATGAGTTTAACAATACTACTACTCCTTATCCTAGTAAAAAAACTATTATAGATTTATGGAAAAAACAGGTTGATTTACATCCTAATAAAACTGCTATTATTTGTGATAACAAAAAAATTAGTTTTAAAGAATTAGATGATTTATCTACTACTCTTGCTATTCATTTGCAAAAAAAATATCATTTAAAACCAGGATATAATATTTCTATAGTTCTTAATCGTTCTATTGATTTAATTGTTGCTATATTATCTGTTTTAAAATGTGGTTGTTCTTATGTTTTAATAGATCCTTTGCATCCTAAAGACAGGCAAAGCTATATGATACAAAGTTCAGATTCTAAGTATGTTATTTCTGATTTGGATTTGAAAATAGATAATCAAATTATATGGAATTTAGATACTAAAATTATTATTAGAAGTCAATATCAAAAGCCAGAAATATCTTCAAATAGTCCGATGTATTTGCTATATACTTCTGGTTCTACAGGTATGCCAAAGGCTGTTACTGTAACACATAAAAATTTTCATAATTATTTAATAGGCATTTCTAAGATAATTGATTATTCTGATGAAAAGATTGTTTTATCAATGGCATCTATATCTTTTGATGTATTTGGTTATGAACTTTGGGTTACTATATTAAATGGTTTAACTTTGATATTATCTACACGGTGAAGAGCAAACTGATTTTTCAAAATTAAATGATTTGATTACAAATTATAAAGTGAATATTTTATATGGTACTCCTAGTAAAATTCAGTCTTTGATGTCAGCTATAAATGAAAATCATCGTTTTTCTTCTTTGACTGATATTGGAATTGGCGGAGAGTCTTTTAGTTCTTCTTTTATAACAGATATTCAAAGACTTTTCCCTGCTAATTTATATAATATGTATGGACCTACTGAAACAACTATTGGTTGTTGTTGTAAAAAATTAGAAAGAAATCCAAAACTTATTACAATTGGAAAACCTTTGTCTAATGTTAGATTTTATGTTTTAGACCAAAATCTAAAGCTTTGTCCTCCTGGAATAAAGGGAGAACTTTATATTTGTGGTGATGGTGTTTCAAAAGGATATTATAACAGGCCTGAACTTACGGAAAAAAACTTTATTCCTGATATATTTAATCCAAAATCTATTATGTATAAATCTGGCGATATAGTAAGTTGGACTACTCAGGGAGAGCTGTTGTTTTATGGTAGAAATGACTCTCAAGTTAAGATTAGAGGTTATAGAATTGAGCTTAATGAAATAGAATCTGTTTTGAGTTCTCATCCTTTTATTAGAACCGCAACTGTTATAAATTATAGTTATAATGATAGAGATTTTTTATGTGCATATTATACTTCTGATTTTACTATTCAAAATTATGAGTTGAAATTATTTTTAGCTGATAAATTGCCAAATTATATGATTCCTTCTCATTTTATACCACTTGTTGAACTTCCTCTTACTATAAATGGTAAAATTGACAAGGAAAAATTGCCTTCACCTTTTAGTCTTTATAAAAGTGAACACTATGTAAAGCCTGAAAATGATTTACAAAAAAGTATTTGTCGTGCTTTAGAAAAATGTTTATATATTAAAAAAATTAGTATAGATGAGGATTTTAATAATATTGGAATAGATTCCTTAGCAATTATTAAAGTGCAATCTCAATTGTCTAGTTTAGGTATCTCTATACCTACAAGATATTTTTATGATTATTCTAATGTAAAAGATTTATGTTTTGCTTTAGAACAAATCCCTAGTTCTAGTGATTCTTCTTTAACTAGTGATAATAATTTATTTTTGAAACATGATTTAAGTAAATTAAAAGTTAAAAAAACTCACCCAAAAAATATTTTGCTAACAGGTTGTACTGGATTTTTAGGAGTTCATATTCTTGAAGCATTACTTAATACAAAAGCAAAGATATTTTGTTTGGTGCGAGCTTCTAATGTTAAAAATGCTAAAAATAGGATTTCTAATATTTTTAAATTTTATTTTAAAGATAAATATGCAGATGATTTTTTGTTTAATAGAATTGAAATAGTAGTTGGTGACATTAGGTATAAAAATTTAGGTTTATCAGATGAATTATTAGATAAGTTGGGAAATACTATTGATACTTTAATACATTGTGCTGCTATTGTTAAACATATCGGAAAATATGATGAATTTAAAAAAGTAAATTTAGAAGGTACAAAAAATATTGCTAATTTTTGTATGAAATATGGTATTTGTTTAAATCATATTTCTACTACAAGTGTTTCTTGTGATTTTATGCCATTATCTCAAACTTCTGATATTGTTAATTTTTCTGAAGAAAATTTCTTTATCGGACAAAATTATCAGGAAAATTATTATATTAAGAGTAAATTGTTGGCAGAAGATTATCTAATTCAAAATATGAGACAGGGATTATTAAAAGCTAATATTTTTAGAATTGGTAATTTGACTGGTAGATATAGTGATGGATTTTTCCAATATAATATTGATAGTAATGCTTTTTATAACAAGTTACAGTTTATTTTGACAAATAAAATTTTTTACGAAAGTGGTATTTTTCAAGAATTTGATTTGTCTCCTGTTGATGATGTTGCATTAGCTATTATTAGTATGGTCTATAACTATAGTAATCAAAATAAAATTTTTCATATAATGAATCCTCAAAAATTCAATATGAAAACTTTAATTGACAAACTTGAACTTTTAAATTATCCAATTAGAATTATAAAAGATAATGATTTTTATAAAAAAATTATGAAGATGAATCTAGATTCTAATTCATTGATAATAAATGATTTTAATTTACATACTAATACTGCTAGTTTAAATGTAAAAACTCAATGTAATATTACTTTAAAATATTTAGATAATATTGATTTTCATTATCATAAAATAGATTTAAAATATCTTACAAAAATTATAGAATATTGTAAAAATATTCAATTTATCTAAGGAGGGATATTGATGCAAAAAGAAACAAAAAAAGGTTTTCATTTATATACCTATCAAAAAGTTATTTTGTCTTATGTCATAACTTTATCAATATGTGCTTGGGTTTTATATCCTCTTATGCATAGAATTCTAAATTATCCACCAGGTACAGTTGATACACCTTTTCAAGTTGAATATGGAGGACTTTCTTATACTGCACAATTTGTATCTTTATATGTTGTAGTAATTACTTTATTTGTTATTTACCAAAGGTTTTTTCTATTTAAGAAAATTGCAGATTGGGAAAGAAAAGGTAGTAATTCTAAATATACCATAGAAGAAGTTAGAAAAACTTTATTGACTGCTCCTACAAAATTTTATTTGTTACAAATTATTATACCTTTTATTGCCATTACTATTGGGCTTGGGATGCCTATCGTAAAGCATGAGTTAGAGTCTTCTGGTATAACTGTTGCAATTCTATGGATTTCTATTTTGACATTTAATGCAACTATCTCTTATGTGTTTTCTAAAAATTTGTTCAAGCCTATTCTTATATCAACTTTTAAGGAAAATCGTTTACCTATTAAAAAGCATTATAAATTGTCAAATGATATGATTTTATTGTTATTGCCACTACTTGTTGCAGGTTTGTTTTTTACAGTTATAGTTTCATATTATCGTTTGGTAAATGTAAGAGGAAATGATTTTTATGAGTATTATAAAAATGAATTAAATTATAATTTTGAAGATAACACTTATTATACAGATAGTGAGTTGATGGCTGAGTTAAGTCATTTAGAATATATTGATAATACCCACTCTTATTTTATTATTGACTCTGATAAAAATATCATAACTTCTGATGGTGTTCCTTTGACTGACTTTTTTAAAAAGTATATATATGAATTATCTGATCAATATGATGGCAGAGTTTACGAACATTATGCTGTAAATACTCAAGGATATATTAAACATATCTCTAATAATGGTGAGGATTATATTATTGGTGTTCGTTTTCCTATATCTGGAGAAGATGCATTAGTTTATATGATTACAACATTTGTTGTGCTATTTGGTATAATTTCTTTCCTAGTTTGGTATTATTCTTCTTCTCTTTCTAGTCAAATTAAGATTATTGTAAATGGTCTTAATGAGATAAATACTAAAAATAATGAGGAGTTTGAGAAAATACCTATAGTATCTAATGATGAATTAGGTGAATTGACTGTTGCTTTTAATAAAATTCAAGATTTAACTGAAAAGAATATAACTCAAATACATGATAATCAACAAATATTAATGGAAAGAGAGCGTTTGGCTTCTCTTGGTCAATTGGTTGGAGGTATTGCTCATAACTTAAAAACTCCTATAATGTCAATTTCTGGAGCTGCAGAAGGTTTAAATGATTTAATTAAAGAATATGATTCTTCTATTGATGATCCTGAAGTTAATTCTCAAGATCATCACGAGATTGCTCATGATATGACTGTTTGGGTAGAAAAGGTTAAAGAATATTCTGAATATATGTCTGATGTTATTTCTGCCGTAAAGGGACAAGCTGTTGCTATGTCTGAAGTTGATAATATTACTTTTGATGTTGAAGAACTTGTTAAGCGTATTGATATTTTAATGAGACATGAATTGAAAAATGCTCTTGTTTATTTGAATATTTCTTTACAAGTTCCTAAAAATACAGAATTACATGGAGAAATTAATAGTTTAGTTCAGGTTATTAATAATATGATTTCTAATTCTATTCAGGCATATGATGGAAAGCCTAATCAAAATATTGACTTAACTATTTATAAGGAAAATAATAATTTGATTATTTCTATTAAAGATTATGGCCCAGGCTTATCAGATAAAGTAAAAAATAAATTATTTACAGAAATGATTACTACAAAGGGTAAAAGTGGTACTGGCCTTGGATTATATATGTCATATTCTACTATCAAGGGACATTTTGGTGGAGATATCACTTTTGAAACAAAAAAAGGTGAGGGCACTACATTTTACATTTTATTGCCTCTTTCTAAATAAAATTTAGTCCGCTTATAAATTCTAAGCGGACTTTTTGCACTTTATTATATAAATTTGTGGAAAATGCTTGCATTTATTCTTTTTTACTAATATAATAATTTCGAAAAGGAGTTGTTTTATATGAGAAAAGGCTTACAGAATATTGAAAGTTCTGAAAATGGTACATATAAAATTATTGCTGTTGATGATGAAATTGGTATTGTTGATTCTTTATCTATTTTTCTAAAGAGGACTGGATACCAGTTTGTTGGCGTTACTGATCCAATGGAGGCAATAGAAAAGGTAAAAAATGAACATTTTGATTTAATGATTCTAGATTTTATTATGACTCCTTTCCATGGTGACCAAGTAGTTGAAGAGATTCGTAAATTTAATAAGGATTTATATATTTTACTTTTAACTGGTCATAAGGATTTGGCTCCACCTTTGGAAACAATTAAAAAATTAGATATACAAGGTTATTGCGAAAAAAGTGATAAGTTTGATCAATTATTATTGCTTATTGAGTCTGGTATAAAGTCTATTAAACAAATGAACGAAATTAAAAGTATAAATAATCAATTGAGTGATACTTATGAAAAATTAGAGCAGGCTTATTTGGAAAGTATTGAAACTCTTCGTTACACAGTTGAAGCTAAAGATATTTATACTCGTGGTCATTCTGATAGAGTTGCTGAATATTCTGTGTTAATTGGAAAAAAGTTAGGGCTTTCTGAGGAAGATTTAAAAACTTTACATCTTGGAGGTTTATTCCATGATATTGGAAAAATTGGTGTGCCTGATAGTATTTTGCAAAAGGGTTCTACTTTAACTGATGATGAATATTCTCAAATTAAGCAACATCCTAATATTGGTGTTCATATTCTTTCAAATGCTTCTATTTTTCAGGATATTTTGCCTATAGTTGAACATCATCATGAAAAATTTGATGGTTCTGGATATCCTAGCCGTTTGAAAGGTAATGATATTCCATATCTTGCTAGAATCACTTCAGTTGCAGATAGTTTTGATGCAATGACTTCTCGACGTTCTTATCGTGATTCTCTTCCTATGGAGACTGTTATTAGTGAATTAAAGCGTTGTTCTGGTACACAATTTGATCCAGATATAGTAAATTTATTCTTAGATATTTTAGAAAATGATTTTTCTTTTATTCAAGAGATTATGAATAAATATAAATAAAAAATATTACTGTTTTTCAGTAATATTTTTTATTTAATCAAATTTTCATTGATAATCCAACTTTTTGTCTTTCTAAGTCTATTTTTATTACTTTAACTTTTATAATATCACCAACTGATACTACTTCTGATGGATTTTTTATATATTTATCACTCATTTCTGATATATGTACTAATCCATCATGTTTTACTCCTATATCTACAAATGCCCCGAAGTCTATTACATTTCTTACTGTTCCTGTTACTATCATGCCTTCTTTTAAGTCTTCTATTTTTAAGACATCTGAACGCAATATTGGTTTTGGCATATCTTCTCTTGGGTCTCTTCCTGGTTTTGATAGTTCTGATATTATATCTGTTAATGTCATTTCACCTATTTCTAGTTCTTTTGCAGTTTGTGTAATATCTATCGTTTTTAATTTTTGTTTAATTTCAACTAATTTGTCTTTGTCTTTTATGTCTTGTTTTTTAAATCCTATTTTTTGTAGTAATTTTTCTGTTGCTTCATAGCTTTCTGGGTGTACTGCTGTTATTTCTAATGGATTGTCTCCATCTAATATTCTTAAAAATCCTGCACATTGTTCAAATGCTACTTTCCCTAGTTTAGGCACTTTTAATAGTTCTTTTCTGTTTTTTAATTTACCATTTTCATCTCTATATTTTACTATATTTTTTGCTATTGTACTATTTATTCCTGATACATATGATAATAGTGATGGTGTTGCTGTATTTACATCTACTCCTACTTTATTAACACTATCTTCTACTACTCCTGTTAAGCTTTCTGCTAATCTTTTTTGATTTACATCATGTTGATATTGGCCTACTCCAATAGCTTTTGGGTCTATTTTTACAAGTTCTGCTAATGGGTCTTGTAATCTCCTTGCTATTGATATTGCTCCTCTTATTGATACATTTATGTCTGGATATTCTTCTGTTGCTAATTTTGATGCAGAATATACTGATGCTCCTGCTTCACTAACAATTGCATAATGTATGTCTCTTTTTGCTTCTTTTATCAAATCTGCAACAAACATTTCTGATTCTCTTGATGCTGTTCCATTTCCTATTGCTATCATATCTATTTTGTCTTTTTCAATCAACTTTAGTAGTTCTTTTTTTGCTCCTTCTACGTCATTTTGTGGTTCTGTTGGATATACTGTTGTATAGTCTAAAACCTTTCCTGTTTCGTCTATTACTGCTATTTTGCATCCTGTTCTATATGCTGGGTCAAATCCCATAACTGTTTTTCCTTTTATTGGTGCTCCCAATAGCAATTGTTTTGCATTTTGTCCAAATACTTTGATTGCTTTTTCTTCGGCTTTTTCCGTTAAGTCTGAACGTATTTCTCTTTCTATTGATGGCTCTATTAGTCTTTTAAAACTGTCTTGTATTGTCTCTTTTAACATATTTGTAAATTGTGTTTCACCTTTTATTATGTCTCTTTCTATATAGCTTATTATTTTTTCTTCTGGTTTTTGTATTTTTACTTTTAGGTACTCTTCTTTTTCTCCCCTATTTATTGCTAATATTCTATGGCTTGGAATATATTTTATTGGCTCTTGTTTATCATAATACATTTCATAGTTTGATTTTTTCTCTTCATCTGTTGCTTTTGTATCTATTCCTGCTTCACGATAACATTGTCTTTTTATTTCTTTTCTATATTTGCTGTTATCTGATATGTCTTCTGCTATGATGTCTAATGCTCCTTGTATTGCTTCTTCAGCTGAGTTTACTACTTTGTCTTTGTCTTGTTTTTCTTTTTCGTCTAATTTATCAATATTTATATATTGTTTTGCTATTTCTTCTATTGGTTTAGTTTCTTCTTGTTTTATGATAATTTCTGCTAATGGTTCTAAACCTTTAGCCTTTGCTACTGTTGCTCTTGTTTTTTTCTTTTGCTTATATGGTCTATATATGTCCTCTACTTCTGCAAGTGTTTTACATATAGCAACTGCTTGTAGAATTTCGTCTGTTAGTTTTCCCTGTTCTTCTATTGATTTTATGACTTCTGCTTTTCTTTGTTCTAAGTTCCTTAGGTATGAAAGTCTTTCTCCTAAGTCCCTAAGTGTTTCGTCACTTAATCCTCCTGTTACTTCTTTTCTATATCTTGCTATAAATGGGATTGTGTTTCCTTCATCTATTAGTTTTACTGCCGCTTCTACTTGTCCTTCTTTAATTTGTAGTTCTTCTGCAATTAATTTGTTGATTTTGTCCATATTTTTTCTCTCTTTCTTTTATTCTATTCCTAAATATTCGTTATAAGTTACTTCTTTGTCTATTACTTGTCCATTTTCTTTAATGTCTATTATTCTGTTTGCTACTGTTTGCATTAACTGGTGGTCATGTGATGTGAATATCATATTTCCTTTAAAGTTTTGCATCCCATTATTTAATGCTGTAATGCTTTCCATATCTAAATGGTTTGTTGGCTCATCAAATATTAAAAAGTTTGCTTCTGACAACATCATTTTTGATAATACACATCTTACTTTTTCTCCTCCTGATAGAATTTTTACATTTTTTAATGCTTCATCTCCTGAGAATAGCATCCTTCCTAGGAAACTTCTTACATATGTTTCATCTGGGTCTTTTGAGTATTTGCGTAGCCATTCTGTGATATTTTCGTCTGTTTCAAATAAATAGTTGTTGTCTTTTGGGAAATAGTTCTTGGTAATTGTTGTTCCCCAAATTATTTCTCCTGAATCTGGCTCTATTTCTCCTGCTATTATTTGGAATAGTATTGTTTTGGCATTTTCATTGTCTGCTAATATTGCTATTTTATTATCTTGCTTAAATGTAAATGATACATTGTCTAATAGTTTTACTCCATCTACTGTTTTTGATATGTTTTTAAC
>CANRML010000043.1 GCA_947631725.1 uncultured Clostridia bacterium | reverse complement strand
AATAAAGTACAAAAAAAGCAAGTATTTACTTGCAAAAAACTAAAAAAATTTATTCGTTAAGTGGCAAACTCGGGTGGCAAACTCGGGTGTTTCTTTTATGTAAAATCAATGATTTTATGAAAAAAAGCTTGAAAAGATGTTTCTTTTATGATATAATAATGCAAACACAATAAAAAGCAAAGTAGATTGATGAATAACTACTAACTAGAGAAAATGGCCATAGGCTGGAAGCCATTTGGTAGCATTGATTGAAATTTCACTTTTTTAGTCTTTCTTTGAAATAAAAAAGTAGGAGGAAGCGGGTAAGCTCGTTATAGCTGTCAAGAGGTTAGTTTTGAATAAACTAATAAATATAGGTGGTACCACGGAATAACATCCATTTCGTCCTATAACAAGGGCAAAATGGATTTTTTGCATTTTGTCTAAAAAAGAAGGGAGAAGATCATATGAAAGAGCAAATTGAACAAATTAAAAATGCATCAATTAAAGAAATTAGTGATGCAAAAGATCAAAAAAATTTACAAGACATCAAAGTAAAATACTTAGGAAAAAAAGGTGAATTAACAACAGTTTTAAGAGGGATGGGAGGATTATCAGCAGAAGAAAGACCTTTAATAGGAAAACTAGTAAATGAAGTAAGAGATTTATTAGAGGAAAAATTTGCTGAAAAAGAAAAACTATTAGAGACAGAAGCTTTAAATGAAAGATTGAAAACAGAAAATATAGATGTAACAGAACCAAGCAAAAAAACAAAATTAGGTTCAATTCACCCAATTACACAAATTATCAATGAGGTAGAAGAAATATTTTTGGGGATGGGATATCAAATAGCAGATGGACCAGAAGTAGAAAAAACCTTCTATAACTTTGACCAGCTAAATGCACCAGCAGACCATCCATCAAGAGATTTACAAGACACCTTCTATATCACAGATAATATTATATTAAGAAGTCAAACATCACCAGTACAAGCAAGAGTAATGGAAAAACAAAAGCCACCAATTAAAATAATATGCCCAGGTACAGTATATCGTTCTGATACTGTAGATGCAACACATTCACCAGTATTCCATCAAGTAGAAGGTCTAGTTGTAGATAAAAATATTGCAATGACAGACTTAAAAGGAACACTAGAGATGTTTGCTAAAAAATGTTTAGGTGAAAACACAAAAATAAGATTTAGACCACATCATTTTCCTTTCACAGAGCCATCAGCAGAAGCAGATGTATCATGCTTTGTGTGTGGAGGAAAAGGATGTAAAGTATGCAAAGGAGAAGGCTGGATAGAATTATTAGGCTGTGGGATGGTACATCCTAATGTATTAAGAAATTGTGGAATAGACCCAGAAGAATATACAGGTTTTGCATTTGGTTTTGGAGTAGAGAGAATTGCTATGGCAAAATTTGGAATAGAAGATATGAGACTATTATTTGAAAATGACGTTAGATTTTTAAAACAATTTTAAGGAGGTAAAAAATGAAAGCAAGTAGAGAATGGTTAGAAGAATATAGTGAAATTGATGTTAATACAATTGAGTTAGGAGATATCCTAACAATGGCGGGACAAAAAGTGGAAACTATTGATGAAACTGGAAAAGATATTAAAAATGTAGTAGTAGGAAAAATTTTAGAAATTGAAAAACACCAGGATTCAGATCATCTATTAGTTACCAAAGTAGATGTAGGAGACGAAATATTACAAATTGTTACAGGTGCACCTAATATTAAAGAAGGAGATATAGTACCAATTGCTAAAGATGGAGCAGATTTACCAAATGGGGTACATATAAAAACAGGACTATTACGTGGAGTATCTTCTTGTGGAATGATGTGTTCTGTTGGTGAATTAGGAATAGGATTACATGATTTTCCTAATCAAATTGAAAATGGAATTATGATTTTACAAAGAGATAGTGAAGGAATAAAGGCATTACCTGATATTGACTTTGAGAAAAATCTAGGAAAAGATATTGTTGAAATATTAGAATTAAAAGAAGATGTAATTGATTTTGAAATTACACCTAATAGACCAGATTGTTTATCAATTGAAGGGTTAGGAAGAGAAACAGCAGTAGCTTTGAAAAAAACATTTAAAAATCCAAGAAAAAATATAGATGAAATAAGTAAAAAAATCCAAGATAAAGAAGAAATAGAAGGGCTAACAGTTGAAATACAAGCACCAGACCTTTGCTATAGATATATTGCAAGACTAGTAAAAAATGTTAAAATTGGTCCATCTCCAAAATGGTTGACTAGAAGGTTAAAAGCTTGTGGAATGAGAAGTATTAACAACATAGTAGATATTACAAATTATGTAATGCTAGAAATGGGGCAACCAATGCATGCTTTTGATATTGAATCTATTGAAGGCAAACATATTACTGTTAGAAGAGCAAAAAATGGAGAAAAAATAACAACATTGGACGAAGTCGAAAGAGAATTAAATGAAGAAGATTTAGTCATAGCAGATAAAAATAAAGCTGTCGCTATTGCTGGTGTTATGGGTGGATTAAACTCTGAAATAGAAAATGATACAAAAACAGTTGTATTTGAATCAGCAGTATTTTATGGAGGAGCAGTTAGAAAAACTTCAAAAAAAGTAGGATTAAGAACAGAAAGTTCTTCAAGATTTGAAAAAGGTTTATCACCAGAAAATGCTTTAAGAGCAGTTAATAGAGCAGTGCAATTAGTAGAACTATTAGGCGCTGGAGAAGCTATCGAAGGAAAAATTGACAAATATCCAACAAAGCAAAAAGTAAATAAAATAAAATTAGAACCAGAGAAAATAAATCAATTATTAGGAACTAATATTACAAAACAAGAAATGATAAAAATATTAGAAAACCTAGAAATAAAAGTAGAAAATGATATTGCTATACCACCATATTTTAGACAAGATATTGAACAAAGAGCAGATTTGGCAGAAGAAATTGCTAGATTTTATGGATATGATAAATTAGATACAACTTTAATTAAAGCAGATACAACAATAGGATTAAAGACAAAAGAACAAAAAATTCAAGATAAGATATTAGAAACTTTGCAAAATAATGGATTATCTGAAATATATACATATGGATTTATAAATGAAAAAGAATTAGATAAATCTAATATATCACCAGAAGTTAAAAAATTAGCAATTTGTTTAACAAATCCATTAAATGATGACTATAAATATATGAGACCATCTACTATTCCAAGTATGCTTGCAACAATAAAAACAAATATTAACAAAAAGAATAAAGAAGCATATTTATTTGATATATCTAGAAGATATCAAAACATAGATGGAAAAGTAGAAAGTGGAGAAGTACCATCAGAAGAAACAATTTTAACAATAGGTATGTATGGTGAATATATAGATTTCTATAAATTAAAAGGACTAATGGAAAATATTTTAGAACAAATTGCAGTAAGTCACTACGATATCGAAAAAGAAAAATCAAATCAATCATATCATCCAGGTAGATGTGCAAATTTAGTAGTTGGAAGAGATATAATTGCTACATTAGGAGAGGTTCATCCAGAGGTACTATTAAATTATGAAATTAACCAAAGAGTTTATTTAGCAGAATTAAATATTACTAAAGTTGTAAAATATTCAAAGAAAAATAAAAAATATGTAGAAGTACCAAAATTCCCAGCAGTAGAAAGAGATATTGCAATTATTGTAAATGAAGAAGTAGAAGTAGGACAAATTGAAAAACTTATAACAAAAAAGGCAAAAAAATTATTAGAAAGCTTAGAATTGTTTGATATTTATCGTGATAGTAAGCTTGGCGAAAATAAAAAAAGTATTGCATATAGTCTAAAATTTAGAGATAAAAATAAAACATTACAAGACGAAGAAGTAAATAATATAATGAATTCAATTACAGAAGAATTAGAAAAACAAGTAGGTGCAGAATTAAGAAAATAATGCCTTGACAAAAAATATTTGTATTGATAAGATAATAAAGAACTTGAACAATTAAAGGGGGATATTATGAGTATATATCCAAAAGGGTATTTTTCAAAAGTAGAGGATATTACAATAAATTATTTATTAGAAAATAAAATAAAGATATTAATTTTAGATGTTGATAATACCCTAATTGACTATTATGAAAATCTGTCAAATGATATTATAAAATGGGCAGAAAATCTAAAAGCACAAGGAATAAAATTATATATTTTATCAAATACAAATAATAAAGCAAAAGTAGAAAAGGTAGCAAATAAATTAGAAATACCATATCGAAATTTTGCTATGAAACCTTTAAAAAGAGGATTTTTAAAAATACAAAAAGAATTTGAAATAAAGCCAGAAGAAATAGCAGTAATCGGAGATCAATTATTTACTGACATATTAGGTGGAAATAGATGTAAAATGCATACTATATTAGTTGACCCTATAAATTCAAAAGATTATTGGTACACAGCTTGGAAAAGACCAATCGAAAATAGAATAAAAGAAAAAATAAAAACAAAAGAAAATAAATAGAAGGGATGAAAATAATGTATTTAAATGATATACACATTGCATATTATGTTATAGCTGTAATTGCATCAATTTTTGTTGGTCAAATAGTAGATTGGGCCAATAAAAGATTGCCAGAATATAAAAAAGTAATATCTAAAGATATAATAACAGAATATAAAATGAAATTTAAACCAAACTATTTAATAATACTTTCTATTGCTGTTATTTATACAACACTAATTTATGTATGTGGTATAAAACCAACCTTAATAGCAAATTTAGACTTAATTAAATATTTAATAATAGCACCAATGCTAATATCAGTATTTATTATTGATTATAAGCATCAGATTATTCCAAATAGATTAAATTTATCACTATTTGAAATTGGAATTGTATTTGCATTTCTATATGGTATGTCAGATATTGCTATTACAATTAACTTAATATTAGGGATGCTAACAGGTGGAGGAATTTTTCTTTTTATCACTGTAGTTGGAGCTTTAATTTATGGAAAAGAAGCAATGGGATTTGGTGATGTAAAACTTATGGCTGCTTTAGGATTACTATTTGGTGTATCAAATATAATTGCTATAACAATGATTTCCTTCTTAATAGGTGCAATCCTAAGTATTTTATTATTAGTTACTAAAATAAGAAAATCAAATGAATATATACCATTTGGACCATTTATTGTACTAGCAACATTTATAAATATGTACATCCCATTTGAAACAATAAAAACAGTATTAATGCAAATTTTTACATTAGGGTTGTATAAACTGTAGAAAGGAATGAAGGAAAATGAATCCAAAGCTACAATGGCTACGAAATAAAATGAATAGTCTAGATTTACAAGGGATGATCATATCAAATCCAAAAAACATTAAATATTTAACAAATATTGAAGCAGAAGGAACATTACTAATCACAAGAAAAGAAAATATTTATATTACAGATGGAAGATATATTGAAGAAGTTCAAAGCACCTTAACTATATATGACGAAATCATTGTATATGATATGAAAGATATATCAGTAGACGATAATGAAAACTTTTTTATGTTTTGTGAAAATGTCGGTTTTGAAGAACATTTTGTAACATATGCAAAATATAAAGAATATATTAGAAAATATAAAATCAATAATCTTGTAGAGACAGAAGGCATGATAGAAAAGCAAAGGATGATAAAAGATGAAGATGAAATAAAAAATATTCAAAAAGCTTGTAGCATTACAGATGACTGCTTTAGTTATTTGTTAAAATATATAAAACCAGGTATGACAGAAAAACAAATAGCAAAAGAAATAGAAGAATATTATCGAGAAAAAGCAGATGGCATAGCTTTTGAAATAATTGTTGTTTCAGGAGAAAATACATCTAAACCACATGCAACTCCAACTGATAGAAAGATTGAAAAAGAAGATATTATTACAATAGATATGGGATGCAAAGTAAATGGATATTGTTCAGATATGACAAGGACAATATTTGTTGGAAAAGTACCAGATGAAATAAAACCAATATATGATTTAGTTTTAAAAAATCAAATTCAAGTTTTAAATGACTATAAAGAAGGAGCAAATGTAAGACAAATCTCAAAAATGGTTGAAGGCGACTTTAAATTGCATGGAGGACATAATCTTATTCATAGTTTGGGACATGGACTGGGATTAGATATTCATGAACCACCATATATAAACTGCAATAATGAAGCAATTCTAAGAGAAAATATGGTAGTTACAAATGAACCTGGAATATATATAGCAGGGAAATTTGGTGTAAGAATTGAAGATACAGTTCAAATTACAAAAATTGGATGTATAAAATTAACCAATTCTGAGAAAAATTATACTATAATATGCGGAAAGTCTTGATTTTATAGCAATTTTGTAGTAAAATAGTAACATAAGTTTGAAAATTGAAAGGAGAAATAAAATGGCAGGAGTATATTCAGCAGGTGATTTTAGAAATGGAACAACTTTTGAAATGGAAGGAAATGTTTTTAGAGTTGTAGAATTTCAACATGTAAAACCAGGGAAGGGATCAGCATTTGTTAGAACAAAATTAAAAAATGTAATAACAGGTGCAACATTGGAAAGAACATTTAACCCATCAGATAAATTCCCAGGAGCAGAAATTGAGAAAAAAGCAATGCAATATTTATACAATGATGGAGGATTATATTATTTCATGGATAATGAAACATATGACCAAATTCCATTAAATGAAGATCAATTAGGAGATTGCTTAAAATACTTAAAAGAAAATATGGAGGTAACTATTCTTTCATATAAAGGAAACATATTTGCAGTAGAACCACCTACATTTGTAGAGTTGGAAGTTACATATACAGAACCAGGATTTAGTGGTAACACTACAACAACATCAGGAAAACCAGCAAAATTAGAAACAGGACTAGAATTACAAGTACCACTATTTGTTAATATTGGTGATGTATTAAGAATAGATACAAGAACATGTGAATACATGGAAAGAGTATAGAAAGGAAAACTTATGGGAACATTAAAAGACAGTTATACTAGCTTTTTAAAAGATATTGAAGCCAATATAAAAAATAAAGAAGACTTAGATTATATTAAATTAAGATTTTCACAATTTCTAGATGTAGTATTAGACCAAATGGATTACATTATGGACTATAGAAAAGAAGAAGTTGAAAAGCTTGAGGAGAGACAAAAAGAATTCGACGAAAAAATGAATAAAGTAGAACATATTTTAACACATATACAAAAAGATATTTATTCAGATGAAAACTTTGATTTTGAAATTGTATGTCCATATTGTGATTATGAATTTGTAGTTGATGTAGATGAAGAAGATAGAACAGAAATTGAATGTCCAGAATGTGGAAACACTATTGAACTAGATTGGACAGGAGATATAGATGGACATTTAGGATGCAATGGAGATTGTTGCTCTTGTGATGGATGTGAAGATGATGAAATAGACGAAGACGAAATTGATGAAGATGATGACATGTAAAAAAAGGGAGAAATCCCTTTTTTAGTTTAGAAAAAATTCATAGGATTTTGATATTGATTATTAATACGAAATCCAATATGTAAATGAGAACCAGTGGTAGCCCCGTTTGTAGGGTTACCATTTTCATCTTTATAAAAATTACCAGGAACTCCATAAACATATTTTGGACCAACTAAAGCAATAACTTGTCCTTGCTTTACAAAATCACCAACAGAAACTAAAAAATTGGGGTCAATATGACAATATGATACTTTATAATTCTCAAATGAAAGTGTAAGAGTATATCCACCAGCACCTAAAAAATTTAAAAAAGTAATTTCTCCATCTGCTATAGCAATTAGTTTTGTACCTTGTGGAGCAGGAATATCACATCCATAGTGATAACTAGAAGCACCAGCAGTTGGGCTATTTCTTTTACCAAAAGGAGAACTAATGCGAGTATAACCAGGAATTGGCCAGACAAAGCCATTTGGATTAACATATAAAATTTCACCGTTTTCTAAAAAATCAGATATATTTTCACCTTTAATAATTGGAGTAAAAAAGATAGAAACAAATAGAACTAAAATAAATAGAATAAAGAAAAATTTTGTGAATATATTTGAAATAATATCACCTCCTATAAAAAGGGTTATAACATAGAAAAGCTTAAAAATCAAGAAAAACAATTCGACAAAAAGCGACAATTCAATTATAAAATAATTCTTAAAAAGGCTTGAAAAATAGTCTTAAATATGTTAAGATATAAAAAGATTTTAAAAATTAGATAGGGGTATAGTGTTAATGGTAGCACATCGGTCTCCAAAACCGCCTGTGAGGGTTCGAATCCTTCTACCCCTGCCAAATTACATAAATTGCTATGAAAAAGAAAAAATATGAAAATGTTATTTTTCAGAGAGTAAGTAATGGTGAGATACTTGCAAATAACACATATGGGGAGCTTTGGAGCAATATTAAAAATTAAGGTGCTTAAAACTTAAAAGTTTTAAGAATTAGGGTGGAAACGCGGAAATTTTTACTTTCGTCCCTAGCTTATACGCTAGGTATGAAAGTTTTTTTATATAAAAAATAAAAGGAGGAATTTTTATGTTAAAATCAATGGAAACACTAGTTAACCTATGTAAAAACAGAGGATTTATATATCCTGGTTCAGAAATTTATGGAGGATTAGCTAATACATGGGACTATGGACCATTAGGAAATGAGTTAAAGAATAATGTAAAAAATGCTTGGAGAAAGAAATTTATACAAGAACAAAAAAATATTGTTGGGCTAGATGCAGCAATATTAATGAACCCAGAAACTTGGGTAGCTTCAGGACATGTGGGAGGATTTTCAGACCCATTGATTGACTGTAAAGAGTGTAAAACAAGACATAGAGCAGATAAACTGATAGAAGAATGGGCACATGATCAAGGAAAAGACATGATAGCAGATGGCATGTCTGATGAAGAATTAACAAATTTTATATCAAAAAATAATATTCCATGTCCAAATTGTGGAAAAACAAATTTTACAGGAATTAGAAAATTTAATTTAATGTTCAAAACATTTCAAGGTGTTACAGAAGATACAACAAGTCAAATCTATTTAAGACCAGAAACAGCACAGGGAATTTTTGTAGACTTTAAAAATGTAATGAGAACATCTAGAAAGAAAATGCCAATGGGAATTGCTCAAATAGGTAAAGCATTTAGAAATGAAATAACACCTGGAAACTTTACATTTAGAACAAGAGAATTCGAACAAATGGAATTAGAATTTTTCTGTAAGCCAGGAACTGACTTACAATGGCATAAATATTGGAAAGACTACTGCGAGAATTGGTTATTATCATTAGGGATGAAAAAAGAAAATATAAGATTAAGAGACCACTCAAAAGAAGAACTAGTATTTTATAGTAAAGCAACAACTGATATTGAATTTAAATTTCCATTTGGATGGGGAGAATTATGGGGAATTGCAGATAGAACAGATTATGATTTAACACAACATATGAATCACTCTAAACAAGATTTATCATATCAAGATCCAGAAACAAATGAAAAATATGTACCATATGTAATTGAACCATCTTTAGGAGCAGATAGAGTTGTACTTGCTTTTCTTTGCAATAGCTATGATGAAGAAGAAATTGCAGAAGGAGATACTAGAGTAGTATTGCATTTACATCCAGCATTAGCACCATATAAAGTGGCTGTACTTCCATTATCTAAAAAATTATCAGAAAAAGCAGAAGAAGTTTATCAAAAATTATCTAAAACCTTTATGTGTGATTATGACGAAGCAGGAAGCATTGGAAAACGTTATAGAAGAGAAGATGAAATAGGAACACCATATTGTGTAACAATAGATTTTGATACATTAGAAGATAATGCTGTAACAATTCGTGAACGTGATACAATGGAGCAAGTAAGAGTTAATATAGATGAATTAGAAAAATGGATTAGTGAAAAAATTGCATTTTAATAAAAAGGACCCAATTTTTAAAATTGGGCTTTAATTATATAAATCCTTTTCATATAAATCTTCTATATATACATCTTTTTCCTCAAAATTATCAATAAATCCAATTTTAGCTACATGTTGTGTAACACCTTGTATCCAAACAGGTCTATCTTGATAAAAAACATCAGGTTTTTCCTCATTATCCAAAATAGAATGAACTCTCTTTAAATCCATAAAAAATACCTCCTTTGTATATATTAAATATATCCAAAAAAGAAAAAAATATAACCAAAATAAAAAAAGTGGTCAATTGAAAAAGTAAATTCAATTTAGAAAAAGTAACTTCTAGTTACCGATTAAGTGCTATTTAGAAGGATTTA
>CANRML010000042.1 GCA_947631725.1 uncultured Clostridia bacterium | reverse complement strand
TAAGAACACATCCTTTTTATAAAAATTTAGTTCTTATTATTACATTTATTATTACTTTTAATATTACATCTATCTTTATTACATTTAAGAACTATTGTTTGTATAATACTACATCAAAAAAGGATTGTCAATAGTTAATAGTAATTTAATTATATAATTAAAAAAGTCTGTATTATCAAAGTTTTGTGCAAATAGAAGTAGGGATAAAACCATATATCCTTAAATTACTGCTATCTCTTGCTATTAGCCACTTTCAGCTAATTCTATCTATATATTTAGACAACAAGTTATATTACTTTAATATTAAAATGTCTTATATTTGATTCTGAAGCTTCGTTATTTTAAGCTTATTACAAGTTTTTCTTAATTTTATATATAATTTTACTTTTTATATCTTAAATTTAAATTTTTTATATATGTATTTTAAAAAATTTTATTAAAAATCCACAAATGCCTATATTTCAGTATTTTACTTGAATTTATAGACAATAACTTTATTAGTTTAATATAAAAAAGTCTTAAAATTGATTTTGAGATGTCTGAATTTATAAAAATATTTATTATTTTGAAAATATAATTCTAAATTTAAACAAGCGACAAATGTTCGTTTTTTAGAGTAGTAAGCTTAAAATTTAACATTGCAAAAATTTAAAATCTTAAATTTATATTTTTTTTAAAATCATTTTTATAATTTGAAAATTCTATAAAAAATATTTCTAATTTTTTACAGGTTTTTATTTTAAAATATTTAATTTTTTAAAATCTTGAAACCTACTATTCTTCCCCTACTCTACCGCTTTTATCCGATTTGAAAAAAATTTTAAATAAATTTAAAGCAAGGTTTTTGATTTTCCTTGCTTTTCATGAACTATGAAAATAAATTTACAATAATGCAATTTTGACAGTCATTATCGTTCATATTAATCTCTTGAACAATACATGTATATTTTTTCTTGTTTTTAATAATTCTTGTAACATTTTCAGAATAATATCGTGGTATGTAACCTAATATTTTATCATTATATAAAATTTTTACTGCATTGGAATCTCTTTCATTTTCTGGTTCTAATTCTAATGATAATTTGTCTCCTATTTTTAAATCACAATTTTTAGCACAATTATTTCCATTATTACAATTCATATAATATCTTGAACCAGCAATCGGAAAAGTTCTTTCAAATTTATCATTTATATCGAAAATTGGATCTATAAAATATATATCATCTATTGGTAATTTTGCTCCACTTCTTTTTAATAATTGATAAGCATCATATTCTGCTAAACCATATTTATTTAAAATATTAGCAATATCACTTCTTTTTTTATCAGGCAATCTACTTAAAAAAGCTGGAAATAATGTTTCACACTCATATTTTTCTCTTTTTGGAAATGCAGTTAAAAGAGTAAATCCATTTTTTATTGCTAAATCAACCTCTTCGTTATACTCAAATTCATATTTACCGTTTTTACTTAATGTTCCAACGATATATTGTTTTTTGGAAACTTTGTCATGCCAAATTAAATATAAATAGTCTCTACCATTTGAAATAGCCATATTATAAATCCTCCTTTCTAAAAATTTCTTTTAACAAACTTATTTTTCCTATTAAATATTTTTGTAATAATTCTTTTCTCATATCTGACATAAAATCAACATTAAAATTATATATGATATTATGTATGTAATCATTTGATAATCTATTAATGACATCTTCAACATAATTAATTATATCATTTCTATTAAGTTTTTTCAAATATTTTATTACTTCAATATGTGTCGGAAATTTTTTATTATGTCCATCTATTCTTATACTTGATTTTGACTTAGTATTTATTAAAGCATTAAATTTCATTTCATCATTTCCAAGATATTTTTCAATATCATCTTCATAAATATGTGAACATAAAGCTGAACTATTATCATATAATGGTGCAAATCTAAAAATACCATTATTTTTTATAAATGCCCAATTAGAATGGTGGCGATCTGTATTTCCTATAATAAAATCAAATATTAACATTTGGTAAAATTCAAAAGGAACAGGATTTATAACATTTCTAATAGAATCTTCTATCATTGATATATTATAATAGATATTACTATCAGGATCATATAATCTATCAGAATCATAATTGGGATATAATGCAGTAATAAACCAAATCCCCTCTATAAGATTTTCATATCTTTGTACTACATTATAACTCATACAACCTATTTTCCCATTATAATACCCGAACATCAATTTCTGCATTTTTAATATTAATAGTTTTAGCAATAATTGATGATAATTTTTCAGCGATATATTCGGTTGATACCTCTATTATATTACCATATTTATCTTTTTTTACTTTTGGAAATTTAAATACACCTATTTCATTATCATTTTCTAGCCAAATTTTTTCACTTCTACCAGACCCTTCTGAATTTCCTGGATATTCTTTCCAACTACTAAAATCTTTTAACATTTTTCTCCAATCTTTATTTTTAGTATCTTAAAGTTTTTCATTTTTATCATCTCATAAACTTACATATTACAACGTAGTATATCATTTTATATAAAAAATATCAATAATTCGTTCAATTTTTTTCTGAAACTTTAATGCTTATTTTTCAATTTTTAAATTTATAATCACGAAAATTCTAATTTATCTCTAATTTTTAAAAATCATACCAAATCCTAAATTCGCATCTATCCTTTTGATAAAACCAAATTTTTCATAGAACTTTTCTGTACCTTTAGAAGCTCCTAAATATACTCTTAAATTTTGATTATTTTTTTTCAATTCATTTATTTTTTTTAATAACTTATTCATTATTAATGTTCCAATTTTCTGTGATTGATATTCTGGTTTAACCATTATGTCTTGTATATAAATAAAACATATAGTATCACCAATTAATCTTCCATATCCAATTATTTTATCTTCATCATAGACACTTATGGAATAAAATGTGTTATCTAAAGCTATTTGAGAAATTTTTTCATTATATGCTCCCCAACCAACTAAATTATAAAGTAGATTAAATTCTTGAACATTTTTATTGTTTTCTTTTATAGTTATTTTCATAATCTCACCTACAACTTCCTTTTACATATATTATCACAAAAGTAAAGAATTATCAGCTAATCAGTAGCTTTATTAAATTAATATATTCTAAAAATTCCCATTAAAAACATTTTTTTAAATATGGAACTTCACTAATTGGATGTACTATTCCATCAAAGGGTATTATGTTTGTAGCTCTTACCAGAGCTATGTTTTTAATATTCATAATCTTTATCTTTTGATTCTATTATGAATTCTACTACTGCTAAAACTCCCCATATAATTCCTACACTTAAATTAAAATTACCTTTTACTATTGTTTATATAATATGACATTAAATGAGTTTTGTCAATAATTCGCAATTACAATAGATTAAGTCCTAATTTTGAAATCTAATGATTTTTTTTCGCAGTAATTCCATAATATCTTCTTATTAACAAAATTCCCTTGTTAGTTTTATGTGAATTAATATATTTGTCTAGCAACGCCATATCAATATCTAATTTCAAATTATTATTTTCGTTTTCTTCTGAAAAACCAGTTAAAATTGGAGTTTTTAATAATAATGCTAAAAAATCTTCTTTTGTTTTATAGTATTCTCTTATATGAATTGGAACTAATTCAACATTTTCAAATCCAGCATCTAATATATTTTCATAATCAATTAAACTAATTGGCTTTAAATCTTTGTAAGCTTGACCTTTTTTAAACATATATTTTAATTCCCAACAATCCAATTTATCAACGCCTCTTAATATTAAACACCCACCAGGTTTTAAAGTTTTGTATATCTGTGTTGGATTAATTTTTGTGTGGCGAGCTGTTACCAAATCAAAATAATTGTTGGGCGTATCCATTTTTAAATTGTTCATAACTCTAAAAGTAATATTTTTTCTTCTACTATTAATTAAGTTCTGATTTGCTGATTTAATCATTTCAATTGAAAAATCAGTTCCTAATATTTCAGCACAATCTGGAAAATTCTTTAAGACTTTTTCTCCAGCTGCTGTACCTAAATCTAAAATTTTTGAAAATTTATTTGTATGTTCCTTTATTTTTTCCTCATAAATCCAATTTGTAAAGACCTCTTCTATATAATTTATATCATCAAAAGACCAGTTTGCTAAATTATTATAATAATCATATTCGTTTATTTCCATTTCTACTATTCTCCTTTTATAATATTATGATTGTATACAAAAAGAACCTCCTTTCATTAATATATAACAAAAACAATCACAAAAATTTTGTGTATATATTTTTGCCATTCATGAAGAGATTCTTAAGACTCATCATTATTCCTTTAAACATTTTGTTTATCTGGTAGTAAAACGCGAACGACTGAATTGATTTACTACACTTATATTATACTATAGAAATTATATATTGGCAACATTATACTTAAAAATATATTTTTAATTTCTGTTTTTTAACAGTTCCTCTCCCCTACGCTTCATTTTTTATAAAAATGATTCTATTCTATGGATTTTTCTTCAAATTCTAAGTTAATTCCCTTTTCATTAAATATTTGTATTTGTTTAGATTTTTTTTCTTGCCACTCTTTTGAATTTATCGTATCAAATCCTATTATTGCTGTCCCTACATCTTTGTCATTTCCAAATATTCTGACGGCAAGCTGTGACTCTGGATGTTCAGCAACAAATTGTTCATCCTGCAGCTCTTTTTTCTTATAAATTTGTATCATAAAATCTAATTTATTTAAAAATTCTAATTCTCTTTTAAGTAATATAGGAGAAATCATATATATATTATTTTTATCAAGAAATTTATAAAATCCTTCAGCTCGCATCATTGTTATTCTATTAATTGCATCTAATAAATATAAATTAACAGTATTAACTGTTTTTGATATTCCTATTTTTGCAAACATTTCATGTAAATCAACAGGCATATGCAAGTGAATAGTGCTACCTGAAATTCCATATGAAAACATTTTATTAATTCTAGTATGAGTTTCATGTTGACCTTGCATTGAATTTATCTTTTCTTGTAGATATTTTTTAATACTTTCTTCATTGTCTTCAACTTGTACTAAAATATTATGTAGCTTTTCTTCACTTAATAAATCTATTTTTCCAAGTAAATTATTTATAATTTCTTCGTTTTCAGTAGTTCTCATTGAAAATAGTATATTCTTTATTTCAGATTTTTTCAATTTAAACACCTCCACCATTTTTATTATATCAGATTTTAATAATCTTTTCAATTTTGCGTTTGTATTATAAAATATTTAAGAGATATTGGTAGTTTATACAGGAATTATAGATAATACTTGAAATTATGTAAATAATGTAGTATAATTATATAGGAAATATTTCATTTAGGAGGTAGCTTTATGCGGGGAGATGAATTAAGAAGCAGAGTTCTCGAAGAAGCTCGGTATTTTGTTAACACACAATCTACCGTGCGAGAAACAGCCAAAGTCTTTGGTGTTGCTAAAAGTACTATTCATAAACATTTAACAAAACAGCTTCCTACTTATAACCCAAGTTTAGCAGGAAAAGCGCAAGATTTGTTGAAGGAAAACATGAATGAGAGAGCTTTTAGAGGAGGAATAGCAACAAAGATAAAATATCTCATGAAAAAACATTAAAGCTAAAAAGAAGGTGTTGAACTAACACCTTCTTTCATTTTACTACATATCTTTATCATTATTATTTTTATTTATTTTTATATCTAATAATTTTAATCGTATAAATAATATTATTGATACAATAGCTACAACTCCAATTATTTGAATTAATATTGAACTTGCTCCTGAATAAGGAATAGTTTTATTACTCTTATTTACACTATTTGTTGTTTCAGAAGTTGTATTGTTTGCAGTAATATTATTACCTTTATTTCCTGCATTATTTTGATTTTGACTTGTAGCAGTATTATTACTATTATTTTCTTTATTACCATTTCCTGAATCAGTTGTAGAACCAGGATTATTTGGAGTTTCCGGTTGATTACTAGGGTTATCAGGATTACTTGGAGTACTAGGGTTTGTTGATGGATTATTATTTCCTGAAGATATAGCACTCTTTGTTATTATTGCTGAATTTGAATCAACCTTATCAATAACATAATCAACACCATTAGCTAACTCTAATTTTTTTAAAGATATTTTTACAGAAGTATCATTTATTACTTCTTTAGCTTTAAAAGTAATTTTACCAATATCTTCATTGTTAGAAGAACGAGTATCCCTAGAAACTATAAATCTGTTAGTTTCAGTATTTATTGTACCATTAGTCCAACCAGAAAGGCCCTTAAAAGTAGTGTCTAATTCTAGTAAATTAGAATCATATTCCAAATAAGCTCCAAATGACATGATACCTTTATCTGCTTGTAAATCTTTTAAGCTTATTGTAAATTCAACTGCATCACCTGGATTATATTTTTCTTTATCAGATGATATTGTAATTGTTGCAGATGTAATACTACTTTGTGCATAAACATCTATTGTAAATACAGAAGTTAGTATTAACATTATAATACTTATAATAAAAATTTTTCTTTTCATCAATTTCTCCTTTTTTAATCATCAAGTGCGATTTCATTATACTGTAAAATCATCATAACTAAATCATTTGCAGAAGTTGGAAAATCTGTTGTAGTTACACCATCTGTATCAGCTGCTAATAAATAAATATCTTGCAATTTTTCTTCACCAATATAATCTAATTTAAATAATGCTATATCATTAGCTGTTAGTTCACCATTACCATCCAAATCTGATCTAACAACAACTCTCCATTGACGACTTCCTACTTTAATTACAGTTCCTGTAAATATTTTTTCATTATCACCTAATTCAATTAATGTTTCAGGAGCTTCTGCACTGTGTTTGAAAAATACTACTGGTAAAGTTGTTCCAGATGTAACTTTAGTTTTCATTGTAGCAACAGTCTCTCCTATTTCTACACCTTTCACTAAGTCATCAGTAATTGTATAATGTCCTTCACCTTGATTTTCAAGTTTTTCTTCAATAATATCTGGTATTTGTTCTATTACAACATTTGTGATAACATCACTAGCTTTTACAGATTCTTTACCTGTTCCTATATCAATATGTGAAAGCTTAATTTGTTCAATTACATTTTCATTTTCTATTACAATAAATTTAGCTTTAAATATTACAGAACCAACTTGAGATTCAACATATTGAAGTGAATCATTTTCTAGTGAGTATGTTCCAATTAAATTATGTCCTTCTGTTACATCAGTAATAGAATTACTGAAAGTCCAATTTGGGCCAGCTTCAATATCAACTAAGTGTAAAGCTTCATTATTATAAGTTAATAATGCTCCAAGTCCAGATATAGTATTATCTTCAAGACTATTAAAGTTATTAACTTTATAAGTAACCTCAACTGTTTCTCCTTCATCATATTTTTCTTTATCAAGACTTGAAACAATTTCAACTGAAGATTGAGCTAGAGGTTGAGAAACAATTTCCATCCCTTGTTCTTTTTCTGCTTCCTTAGTTACCTCAGGAATAAAAGCTACTTTAGCGACCATTGCTTCATAATTTTGTTTTTTCAAATCATCATATTTAATAGTATAAGTTACTTCATTATTTTCATTTGCAGAAACTGATAAAGTATCATCACCATTAATATCGATTATTTGTTCACCAATAACTATATCGTCAACAACATATCCTTCATCTGGTTTTATTGTAATTTTTGCTTCTCTTGTTTCATCATTAAATACTATTTTATTAGCTTTTTGTGTTTTTGCATCATCAGTATAGACTTCTCCACCTTGACTTGTTTGGAATATAACAGTTTTTGATGTATCTTCTTTTTTAGCATCTTCAATTGCTGCAATAGTAAATGGACTAAATGAAGAACACTCAATAACTAAACCAAGTTCAGTAACTAAGCAAGGAATTTCTTCAACATCTATTATTTTTCCTGTATTATCTTTAATATAGTGATATGCTTTAAATGTAACACCAGCATCTTCTGGTCCATATCCATTAGGAAATCCAAGCATAATTCTAACTGATTGACCATCTCTAATTTTTTGCATTTTGCATAAAGTCAATTTAATATTATATGTTTCACTCTTAACAACTTTGCCACCATCTGTCATTTCATCTGTTAACATATCGTTCATTGCTTTTTCTTCAGAAGGTTTTGTAGTAGTTGTAACAAGTGTCATCCTATGTTTTAATAAATCAGCTAAGTCTGAATTTTCTTCATCTGTCATATCATCCAAGTTTACGTCATCCATAAGTGTTGGTTTACCATAAACGTTCCAATCAATTCCTTGAGATTTATAAGCATAAGCTGCACATTTGTGAGCACAGAAGTAACTAGCTGGCATTGGTCTTTTTTGAGAATTTTCTCCCATTAATCCCATCATATCAATTATATAGAAAACAGAATCATCTGCATATAAATCACTTGGTGTGAAATCAAATGTAATTGTTCTATCATTATCAAAGTGGAATTCAGTTAAACTATATCTGTTATCCCCAGCATTTGAAGATTTTTCTATAGTAACTTTTGGTTCTAATGTTTCACCAGGAATTGGAACTAATTTTTCATCATAAACAATTTCACAGTGATATTTTTCTCCAATATACATTGTTGAATTTTGAATTGGACTAGCAGTTTTAATATATGGAGCCTTTACATGTGAACCATTAGGATTTAATAGTAAGTTAGATACAGCAAGCATATCTTCAGTTGTTCCAAAATAAGTTGTCATCCTAGCAATATCTTCTACAGTTGAAGCATCTCTAGCATCTACTGGTGCATCTTGAGTAACACCAAATTGTAGATAATAACAATTTGCGTTATAGAAAGACAAATATGAATCTCTACCTTCTTTTCCATCATTTTCTACTACTTCTTCCCCATTATCTTCATAGAAATCACGTAATGATCCATAGATTTTTGGATCTGTATAAGAAAAATAGCTATTTTGTGTCCAAGATTCTTCTTTTAATCCATTTACTGGATCTTGAGAGAAATCATAGTCTGGTTTATTATATTGCATTGTACTACAAATTAAATAATATCCATGTTCTTTTGCTTTTTGGTAACCCATCCTCTCACCTGGGTCTTCAACACCATTTTCATTTAAGTCTATGAAATAACTAATTTTAAATTTACCAGCTGCAATTCCATCTTCTTCATCATAACTTTCGTCATCTATTTCAACTCTTAAACCTGCATTTTCATAAGCAATTTCATATTTATCACTTGAATCTTCAATAGGTGGATATTTAAATTCAAAGTTTGAAACAGACATAATTCCTGTAACACGGTGATTTAAAGCCATTTTATCATTACCTGCTAAGAAATATTCTGTTGAAACTTTTTCTGGTGCTTCTTGACCTACAAATTCTTTGTCTGTATCTTTTTTATCTGTATTATCCCAAGTAGGATCAACACCATACCATTTATTACCTAATTGAACATAATTCCACATATGTTCTTCATATTTTACACTAGTAACATAAGCACCATAAACTAAAACACAAGGAATATCCATTTCGTCTAATATCATTTTAAATGCTCTTGCAAAACCTTCACAAACAATTTCGTGTTTAGGTCCAAAAGCACCATAAACTGTTCTAACATTCCATGGGTCACCTTTTTCATCTTCATTTTGTATTGACTTATTTTCTTCTATTATTGTTTCTTCTAATTTGTATGAATTAGCTTTTATAACTAATTCATGAGCTTTTTTAATTTGTTGCTCAACTATATCTTGATTTTCTGAAGCAACTACTGCTCTAACTTGTTCAACATCAGATGCTAAAGCTGTTTTAACATCATCTAAAGCTTTAATAAGTTCTTGAGTTTTAACTTTTTTATTTTCATAATCCCAGAAAGCTTTATTTATATAAGTTTCAGATCTACCAATTCCTAAAAATACTTTTAATCTTCCACCTTGACTTAAAACTCTAAGGGTTACATGGTCAGCATCAACATAGAATAGTCCTGCATGATCAGCAAAATAAGCATCTCTAGCAGCTCCCATTGTATTTAATAGCTCTTGACCTCCTTTAGTATAAGAGTCTAATTTGTTTCTTAGATTTTCATTATTGCTAATTTTAGAAGTAATATCTAAAGAATTAACGCCAAAATCAGAATCTCCTTTACTAAGTTCTGCTTTTAAAGCATCATAATCGCATCCATAAAACATTTCATCGAAAATCTCATAAAATACTTTAGCATCATCATCTAATTGATTATAGAAATATTTTTTTGCGATATTTTCTGTTGTTTTTGTTTGAGTATCTTCTTTAGCATTAACTACGACTGGCATAACAAAACTTAAAAATGAAAATTGTGTTGCCAAAATTGCTATAAGAAGTATTGTAGAAATAAATTTTTTTGTTGTCATAATATCCTCCCCTAATATTAAATTTATAAATCCTATTTATTTTAACATATTTTTCCTAAAAAATCAACCATTTCTCTTAATTATTATTTAAAAATCTTAG
>CANRML010000041.1 GCA_947631725.1 uncultured Clostridia bacterium | reverse complement strand
TTAGTTTTATGTGTTATTGGATTAAAAGTGATATAAACAAAGGAAGGAGACTAATATGGCAAAGAAAAAATCAGGGAGATTTTCAAGATTTTTAAATAATCCCATTGATTTTACACTACTTATTACTATTATTATCCTATTAGGAATAGGTCTAATTATGGTATTATCAGCAAGCTCACCATCAGCTTTAGCAGAAACGAGTGACAGTTATAAATTTTTTAATAAACAGCTGATATTTGCTGTATTAGGTGTAATTGCCATGATGGCAATATCAAAAATTGATTATAGATTTTATCAGAAATTTTATAAACATGCATGGTGGATTGCATTAGCTTTACTAGTAGCTGTAAAGCTAGTTGGTAAAGAAATAAATGGTTCACAAAGATGGATATATATTACAGATACATTATCTTTTCAACCTTCAGAAATTGTAAAATTTTTAGTCATACTATTTTATGCTGGCACATTAGTTAAAAATCGAGATAAATTACCATATTTTTGGCAAGGCTTAATGAAAAACTTTTTGATGATAGCACCATTGATATTATTATTGATGTTACAACCACATTTTAGTGCTTCGATTGTTATTATTGGAATAATGTGTGTTATGATGCTTGTTGCAGGATGCAAATTTTCACATTTTTTAGCAGTAGGGGGAGGAGTAGGAATCCCAGGAGCTATTTTATTGATAATAAAATCACCATATAGATTACAAAGAGTATTAACATTTTTAGACCCATGGAAGGATGCAGAAGGAACTGGTTGGCAAGTTATACAAAGCTTATATGCAATTGGGTCAGGTGGACTATTTGGAGTTGGTTTAGGAGAAAGTAAACAAAAATACTTATACATACCAGAGCCTCACAATGACTTTATTTTTTCAATTATAGGAGAAGAATTAGGATTTATTGGATGCGCTTTTATTATTTTATTATTTGCAGTATTTATTTGGAGAGGAGCACTAATTGCTATGAAAGCTCCTGATATGTTCGGTAGCTTATTAGCAGTTGGAATAACAGCTTTAGTTGCTATACAAGTTATTATAAATATAGCAGTTGTAACATCATCAATGCCACCAACAGGGATGCCATTACCGTTTTTTAGTTACCGGTGGAACAGCTTTATTTATATTGCTCTGTGAGATGGGAGTACTATTAAATATTTCTAGAGCATCTGCTAAATAAAGATATATTTTGCTATGTTTGAGAAAGGGATGATAGTATATATGAAGGTAATTATAGCAGCGGCAGGAACAGCAGGCCATGTTAATCCTGGAGTTGCCATAGCTAATAAAATAAAAAAAGAACGAAAAGATGCAAAAATTATATTTATAGGGACAACACGAGGATTAGAAAATGACTTAGTTCCAAGAGCAGGATATGAATTAAAAACAATTGATGCTTATGGTTTAAGCAAAAAAATTACAATAAATAATTTAAAAAATATAATAAAAACAATGAAGGGATTTAAACAAGCAAAAAAAATTATTAAAGAATTTAGACCAGACATTGTTATTGGAACAGGTGGATATATTTGTGGGGCAACAATTTCAGAAGCATCTAAATTAGGTATTCCAACACTGCTTCATGAAAGTAATGCATTTCCAGGGAAAGCAGTTAAAATGCTAGCTAAAAAAACAGATACTATATTAGTATCATTTGAAGATGCTATTTCAAGAATACCAAATGCAAAAAGAATTGTTTGTACAGGTACACCAGTAAAAAATAAAAAGATAGAATATACAGAAAAAGAAAAGCAAGAAATTCTAAAAAAATCAGGACTTAAAGAAAATATTCCAGTGGTTTTAATTTTTGGAGGAAGCCAAGGAGCAAAAAAGATAAATCAAGCAGCATTTGGAATTATTGAAGGAAAAGAAAATAATCAGTATCAAATCATATGGGCAACAGGACCAAAACAATATGATGACATAAAAGAAAAACTAGAAGAAAAGCAAATGAATATAAACTACATAGAAAATGCAAAAATAGTGCCATATATATATAATATGGAAGAAATTATGAATATTGCGGATTTGATTGTAGCAAGAAGTGGTGCGATGACAATAACAGAACTTGCAAATTTAGGGAAACCATCTATCTTGGTTCCATTACCTAATGTTAGTAATAATCATCAGTTATATAATGCACAGGTATTAGAAAAACAAAAAGCAGCTAAAATTATTTTAGATGATAAACTTGATGCACAAATTCTAAATAAAACTATCAAAGAAATTTTAAAGGATAATAAACTGAAGATAATGGGACAAAACGCTATGAAATTAGAAACAAAAAATGCAGAAAATATGATATATTCAGAAATTGAAAAGTTAGTAAAGGAAGAATAAAAATGTTAAAAACCACACAATCTAAAATCATTTTAATTATATGCATTATAGAAGTGCTATTAATAACATGTTTAGGAGTATATTTTTCCCAGATGCATGAAATGCAAATTTATATCGCAGTTGCAATAGCGATAGCTATTGTAGCTACTATTTTTATTGCTATTTTATTAGCTAAATCTGAAAAAAGCATAGATGTTATGACAGTAGAACTAAAGGACAAGCTAAGCAATGTATCAACACAAAAAAGTCAAATAGAAACTATTTTATTACATATGACAGATGGTATTATTGCTTTTAATAGACAAGGAGATATTATTCTAATTAACCCAGCTGCAAAGAACTTGCTAAGTATTCGGACCAGAAGATAATACATTTGATGATATTTTTAGCAAATTTAAATTAGATATAAATATGGAGAAAATTATATACTTAGAAACTTGGACATCAACAGAGCAGAGAATACAAGTAGATGAAAAATATGTAGATGTATATTTTGCACCATTTAAAGATGAAAAAGAATTACCAAATGGAGTTATTGCAGTAATACAAGACATTACAGAACATGTAAAACTAGATAATATGCAACAAGAATTTGTAGCAGATGTATCACATGAATTAAAAACACCAATAACTTCTATTATGGGATATGCAGACACATTATTAGAAGGTGGATTTGATGAAGAAACAAAAACAAAATTTTTAAATGTTATTGCATCAGAATCTAGAAGGATGGCAAGACTAGTAACAGATTTACTAACTTTATCTAGATATGATAATAAAAAAGCTGCAACAAATAAAGAAACTTTTGATTTAGGAGAACTTGTAAAAAAATCTCAAGAAAAATTAGCGATAGAAATCAAGAAAAAAGAACATGATGTTAAATGCTTTGTTACAGCAGATGTACCACCAGTATATGCAGTTAAAGATGACATTGAAAGAGTAGTACTTAATATTTTAACAAATAGTATTAAATATACCAAAGATGGTGGAGAGATTAAAATTTATGTAGGATTTGTATATACAGATGCATATATAAAAATTATAGATAATGGAATAGGAATACCAGAAGAAGATTTAACAAGAATTTTTGAAAGATTTTATCGTGTAGATAAAGCACGTACAAGAGAACTCGGAGGAACAGGTTTAGGACTTTCTATTGCAAAAGAGATATTAGATAAAAATGGTGGAAGTATTGATATAAAAAGTGAAGTAGGAAAAGGAACAGAAGTTGTTATTAGAATTCCAACGAAACAATAAAAAAAGGGGGCTCTATGAAGAGCCCCAAAACTTTGAACGAATTGCATAAATGATTTGGGCACAGATTTTTATATTATTTAAAAATATTCCTTTCAATGTATTTACAATTCGTTTCAAAGAAAGGCAAAAGCCTTTTTTAGTTCACATACCAAATATGGGGTGAACAGTGTACTAAATCCATGTAGGACTTTAGCATAAATTAGTTTAACATAATATGTAAAAAATGTCAAGATTTTTTAAAATATGTTATTTTTTCATTGATAAGTTAAAAAAAATAATGTATAATAGAAAAAGCAAAACACAAAGGAGAGATATATATAAAATGAAACCACAGGTAAAAGAAGCTTTAGAATGGGTATATTGCATTATTATAGCAGTCGTATTAGCTTTATTATTTCGCTACTATATAGGAACACCTACAATTGTAAGACAAATTTCTATGGAGCCAACATTAAAACAAAATCAAAGATTATGGCTAAATAGAATTGATAGAACTATGAAAAAATTGCCAGAAAGAGGACAGATTATAACTTTTGAAGCACCTAGCAAAAAGACTCTATCAGAAGAAGATGTAGAAAATGATGGACCAATTGCAAAATATGAAGAAGAACCAACAAATATATTTGGAAAATTCATATATTATGTTTTAGAAATAGGAAAAGAAAGCTATATAAAAAGAACAATTGGCTTACCAGGAGATCATATACAGATTAAAGATGGAAAAGTATATGTAAATGGAGAAGAACAAGAAGAAGCATATTTACAAGCAGGAATTATGACTTCAACAAAGTTAGAAGGGATGTCTGATTTTGTAGTACCAGAAAATTATATATTTGCAATGGGGGACAATAGAAACCATAGTATGGATTGTAGAGATTTCGGCTGTATTCCATTAGAGAAGATTGAAAGTAAAGTAGCAATTAGAATTTGGCCATTGAATTTATGGGGAAAAGTACAATAGTAGGAGAAAAGGGATGTTTGAACAAATTATAGGAAATCAAAAAATACAAGAACAACTAAAAAAGTCATTAGAAAGTAACAAAATTTCACATAGCTACTTATTTGTTGGAACAGAAGGAATAGGAAAAAAGCAAATTGCAAAAGAATTTAGTAAAGCTATATTGTGCTTAGAAGAAAAATCATCATATTGCAATAAATGCAAATCTTGTATAGAATTTGATACTCAAAACAATCCAGATTTTCAAATTATATCACCAGAAGGAAATACTATAAAAATAGAGCAAATTAGAGAGTTGCAAAAGAAAGTGTTTGAAAAGCCAATTATTTCAAGCAAAAAAATATATATTATAGATGACAGTGATAAAATGACAAAAGAAGCTCAAAACTGTTTGCTAAAAACTTTAGAAGAGCCACCAGAATATGTTATTATTATTTTGATAGGAACAAATGAAAATGCTTTTTTAAGTACAATAAAATCAAGATGTACAATAATACATTTTCAAGATATTCCAGAACTGGAATTAAAAAAGCTTCTAGAAGATAAAGGAATTAAATTACAAAATGAAGGAATATTAAAGGCATTTGGAGGAAGCATTGGAAAAGCAATGCTAATGCAAGATAAACAAGAAAAATATGAGCAGTTATATAATATGATAGCAAATATAAAAAATGAAGACATTATAGAAATATTAAAAAATGCTCAAGTAATCTTTTCTAAAGATGAGATTGATAATATTTTACAATATATGAACATTATATTATTAGAACTAGCAAAGCAAGAATATCAATTTGCAGACTGTATAGAAATTGTGGAAAATACAAAAAAAAGATTACAGTCAAATGCAAATTATGATATGAGTATAGATAATATGTTACTACAGATAAAAGCAAAGATTAAGTAAAACTATAAAGAAAGTAGGTAATATTTTGAAAAATATAATCGGAGTGAGATTTAAAAAATTAGGAAAAATATATTTTTTCAATCCTAAACAGATAAAAGTAAAAAAAGGAGACAAAGTTATAGTTGAAACAGTTCAGGGAGAAGAATATGGAGAAGTTGTTATTCCAAATAGATACATAGAGGATGAGAAAATCATAGCACCTTTAAAGAAGGTTATAAGAATAGCAAATTATAGAGATAATAAACATTATGAAGAGTGCAAGAAAATTGAAAAAGAAGCAATGAAAACTTGCCAAAAAAAGATAAAAGAACATAAATTAGATATGTGCTTAACTGATATTGAATATAAATTTGATGATAGCAAGATCCTATTTTTCTTTACAGCAGATGGAAGAATTGACTTTAGAGAACTTGTAAAAGATTTAGCAGCAATATATAAAACAAGAATTGAATTAAGACAAATTGGTGTAAGAGATGAAGTAAAAAGAATTGGCGGAAATGGTGTATGTGGCAGAGAATTATGTTGTTGCACATTTTTAAGTAATTTTGAGGCAGTTTCAATAAAAATGGCGAAAGAACAAAACGTATCTTTAAATCCATCTAAAATTTCAGGCAATTGTGGAAGACTAATGTGTTGCTTAAAATATGAAGATAATGTATATTCAGAAAAACTAAAAAAACTTCCAAATATTGGTGCAATAGTTGATACAGAAGATGGAGAAGGAGAAGTAGACGGTATTGAAACTTTAAAAGAACGTGTAAAAGTAAAATTTAAAACTGAAGATGGTTTTAATTATAAAAGATATGACATAAAAGATGTAAAAATTATTAAAGATGTCCAAAGGGAACAAATTAATGAGGAAGAAGAGGAAAACAAAAAAGAATTAGAAGAATTAGAAAAACTAGAAAAACTAGATGCAGAAAAAGACAAAGCAGAAGGGGGGGAATAATGATGGCATACAAAATTACAGACAAATGTATTTCTTGTGGAGCTTGTGCAGCAGAATGCCCAGTTCAATGTATTTCACAAGGTGATGCAAAATATGAAATAGATAAATCAGCTTGTATTTCTTGTGGTACTTGTGCAGGAGTTTGCCCTGTTGAAGCACCAGAGCCAAGTGAAGATTAGTAAAGAATAGAAAAATCTTTTGTTAAAAAGGAGCATTTGTTTATCGCAAATGTTCTTTTATATTGTGACTATATTTTCTAAATAATGAGTGATGTTTTACAAACACATTTTATTAAAAGATACAATAAATAAATGAGAAAACTTGTAAAAATATCCTTTTGTGATAAAATAAATATATAAATGTAATAATATATACTATATAATATTGAAATTTACATAAATTAGTGTTATACTATCAATAGTAAAAGGAGGTATTAAATGGTAAGTAAAGTATATAAACAAAAAGCACATAAATTAGTGCAAGAAGCTAAAGAAAAAGGTTTAGTCACAAAATATAAAGAATTTTCAAAAACAGAGTTGGCTAAAAAAACATCTTTAAAAGAAGACGAAGTTGCTTATTATATCTCCAAACAAAAAGGAGGCATAAAATGAAGCAATACAATATTGGAGATATAGTATTTGTATTAAATTATGAATATAAGACTGGAGAGAAAGGAACAAACCACTTTTTTGTAATAATAGATGAAGAACAACAAGCAATAGATTTTAATTACTTTGGATTTCTATTATCTTCAAATATTAACAAAATGACCTACAGATACAATAAGCTTATAAAGAAAAATAAGAATAATAGTTTAGCAAAAGATAGTATTGTAAAGTGTGATGACCTTATAGAACTAGACAGCAAAGAAATTTCTTTCAAAATCGGAAGTGTTACAGAAATAGAATTGATGCAATTTCTTGAAATTTATGAAAAATACTTAAAAGAAAATAAATAAAATTTTTAATTCAAATTTTTAATTCTAAATTATTCAATAAAAATAAAGTTTTTTAAATAAAAAAACCTGCTCTTTTAGAACAGGATATTTAACTATTTGTCTTTTTTCAATAAGAATAAAGCTCCTACAATAATTGGCAAATAAAATGTATATATGCGCCAAAACAAAATAGACATATTTATAGTTCCATTTTGAAAAATGGATTGAAAAAGTAATAAAAAGCCACCCTCTGCAGCAAGACCTGAACCAGGAGTAGGGACAAATGTCATTATTAGTAGCAAAAATGCTTGCACAGGAATAATTTGCCAAAAACCTATTCCAACATTTCCAAAAGCACGATATATCATATATGTAATTGAATAATATGCCAAACTTTGTATAATAGCAACTATAAACATCTTAAAGATCATCTTTTTTTCAGTACGTATAATTATAAATTGTTCACGGAAATTATCAATACTATGTGATAATTTTTCAATTACTTCATCTGGATGTTTTAATATTTTAATTTTTCCTAAAAAACGTATTACAGGGTTAGTAATAATTGTGATAGCCCTTTTTTTAAATCCTGCTAATAGTACAACTAATATAGCGATAATATTAACAGCAAAACCAACAATAGCAATCCATAAAAAATCCTTCATTAAGCCAGCAAAAAATTGAAATTCAAATATAACAACAACAAGTGTAAAGACTACTAATGCGGTTTGAGTTACAACAAATTTTATTGCCATAGCAGATAAAGAATCACTTACACGTTTTCCTGATTTTGAAAAAGCATATGCTTGCATTGGTTGCCCACCAGAAGAAAATGGGGTAATATTATTAAATAATTGTCCAATCATATTTACTTTAAATGAATTTGAAAAGTGTTGATTTGGATACATCCTTTTTATAGGGAGATGTAATACAAATGCTTCGCATAGCCATTGAATTAAAAGACATCCTAGACCTGCTAAAACCCAGAAATAATTAACATTTTTTAACAATTGAATTATATTATCCATGCCATCTACACATACCATATAAATAAAAAGCCCAATAAATACAATTGCAATAAAAATAAAATTAAAAATTGTTAATTTTTTATTAGTTGGATTTTTGGCAACTTCTATTGTTTCATCATTTATTTTTGAATTATCTTCTTCCAAAAAAACACCTCCATCTAATGATATCATTGTTATATATGAAATAGACTAAAAAGTCAATATAGATTTTACAAATATAAATTTTTGTGATATTATATAGAAAACTAGTTATAATGCAAAAGGAGAAAAAATGTATTATACATATATGTTAAGATGTAAAGACAATTCAATTTATACTGGGATGACAAAAGATATAAAAAGAAGAATAGAAGAACATATGCAAAAAACAGAAAAATGCGCTAAATATACTATTTCACATGACGTAATAAAAGTAGAAGCAGTATGGGAAACAGAAAACAGAGCAAATGCTTCCAAACTAGAATATCACTTAAAACATCTAAAGAAACAACAAAAAGAGAAATTAATTTCAGGAATAGTAACATTAGAAGAAACACTTCCAGAAAAAATTGATAGTGCATTATATAATAAAATACACATTTGATAAAGGAGAAAAAATGGAACATACAAATTTTAATTATAAAACACCAAATAAAAAGGATATTGTAAAACACGTATTATACGAAAATGCTATTTTTAATGTAAAAGATGTATTTTCTAATAAAACATCTGATGAAACTTGTAGTGTATCTGTAATGACACCAACACAAATGATTAGTGTCACTTTTCCATATACTGCTTCACCAGATGGACATGCAGGGATGACACATATTTTGATTAGAACAGTATACCCTAATGACCATAGTCATTTTTATCTAGGACAAAGACTATATATGGTTGAAAGGGCAAACAATTTATTTATTGTTGCTACAAAAGATGGTATGATTGTTATTTTGCCAGAAAAAAATAAAATAACTCAATCACAATATGATTCATTAGAAAATTATTTTAAAGAATTTCAGGAATCAGATTATGCAAAAGCAGGAAAAATAAACAACATTGTTTTTGCACAAGATGTAGAAAAAGGTGATATAAAAATCAATATAAATGAAATAGACAATCAATTAGAAAGATTAAAAAAATATATTGTAGAAAAAGATGTAGAAAGAAAAGAAAACCCAATTAGTGAATTTGATTTTTCAGACTGTACTACAAGTGAAGAATTTATGGAAAAGTCAGAATTTTATGCAAATCAATTGGTAGAAAATAGTAAGATAAACTTAATAGAACCAATTATTAAGACAGAAGAAGATGAAGAAAGATAATTAAAGAGCCTTATATAAAGGCTCTTTTTACTATTTATTTGTCATTTCTTCTAAATCTAAAAGTTCTTGCCATCTGCTATCTACTTCTTTTTGGAATTCTTCAATCATCCACTCATTTCCAGGTTTAAACATATGTTTAAAACGTTTTTGAGGTTTTAAGAATTCTTCAATAGGTAATTTTTTAGCAGGCTTGTAAGTGATATGGTAAACACCATTAACTACTTCATATAAAGGCCAATAGCAAGTTTCAATTGCTAATTTGTTTATTAGCATTAAATCTTCTGTTGCATATCCCCAACCTCTAGGACAAGGAGATAATACATTTAAAAATGTAGGACCTTCAGTATAAATAGCTTTTTCAGCTTTTTCATATAAATCTTTAAAATTCATAAATGCAGCAGTTTGTGCTACATATGGTAAATGATGTCCAGCCATAATTTTTGCTAAATCTTTTCTAGATTGCATTTTTCCAGGAATTACTTTTCCAGCAGGTGATGTAGTTGTGTCAGCAAATTTTGGAGTGGCAGAAGAACGTTGAATACCTGTATTCATATAAGCACCATTATCATAACAAACATATGTCATATCATGTCCACGTTCCATAGCACCTGATAAAGATTGAAGACCAATATCATAAGTACCACCATCTCCACCAAAAGCAATAAATTTTGTATGTTTATCTTCTGGTAATTTTCCTTGCTTTTTCATAGAAACATATGCAGCTTCTACACCTGATAAAGTTGCACCAGCACATTCAAAAGCTGTATGGATAAAAGAATCTGTCCAAGCTGTATATGGGTAAATAAATGTAGAAACTTCCATACAACCAGTAGCATTAGCAACGACTGCATGGTCTTCTTCTTTTAAAGCTCTCATTATATGTCTTGCAATAGGAGGAGCACCACAACCTGCACACATCCTATGTCCTTCAGTGAAACGAGAAGGCTTATTTGCAACAATTTCTTTTACATTATAAGGCATTTATTTTTCCTCCCTTCTTAATCCTAAATAACGATAAGGATTTTCTAC
>CANRML010000040.1 GCA_947631725.1 uncultured Clostridia bacterium | reverse complement strand
TTTTATTTTCTTTTTATCTTTAGTATTTATTTATCTTTTTACATTTTATCTGGCATTTCAATTCCTAGTAAATTTGCTCCTGTTTTTAATACTTTTCCTACTGCATATGTTAAATATATTCTACTATTTTTCAAGTCAACATCTTCTACCATAATTTTATTTTCATTATAGAAAGCACTATAGGCTTTTGATAATTCTATCAAATAACGTGATAAAATTGAAGGCTCATTTTTTTCTGTTACTTGCTCTAAAATATCTGTAAAATTATATAATAACTTTATAATATTTTGTGAATAAATATCTTGTAATAGTTCTGCTTTTACAGTGTCTATTTCTACATTTCCTGTTTTTTCTAATACACTTTGTGTACGTACATAAGTATATTGAATATATGGTCCTGTTTCTCCTTGGAAGTTTAATATTTGATTCCAATCAAATATCTCATCTTTAACACGGCTATTAGCTAGATCATTAAATATAACTGCACCAATTCCAACTTTTTTACTTATCTCATCTTTGTTTGGCAGACTTGGATTTTTTTGTTCTATTATTTCTTTAGCTCTTGATATAGCTTCTTCTAATAGGTCTTCTAATTTTACAATATTTCCTTCTCTTGTAGACATTTTTCCTGTTGGTAATAATACCATCCCAAATGGCACATGCTCTAATCCTTTTATATATTTTTCATCTAAGCCTAATAATTTTGCTACTTCAAAAACTTGTTTAAAGTGTAATACTTGCTCATATGAAGTAACATACAAAGCTTTGTCAAAGTCATAGTTTCTAGCCCTATATAATATGGCAGCTAAATCTCTTGTAGCATATGTTGTTGAACCATTTGTTTTTTCAATTATACAAGGTGTACTTATTCCTTTATCTTCTAAATCTACAATTCTTGCTCCTTGTGATTCAATCAATTTTCCTGTTTTTTCAAGTATGCTAATAACTTCTGGCATTTTATCAGAATAAAATGCTTCTCCGTTCCAAGAATCAAACTTACTTCCCAATAAATCATACACTTTTTGAAATTCTTTTAGGCTTAATTCTCTAAACTTTGTCCACAAAGAAACACAATATTCGTCTCCATCTTCTAATTTTTTGAAATTGTCACGACAAGCTTGTAAAACATTTTCGTCTTCTTTGCATAATTGATTTATTCTGATATATATTTTTGTTAATTCTTCAATAGGAGATTTATCAATATCATATTCATCTCCCCACAACCTATATCCTTCAATCAATTTTCCAAACTGTGTTCCATAATCTCCTAAATGATTAATTCCAGTAACATTATATCCTAAATATTTATATATGTTATATAATGCTGCACCTATTACTGTTGAACGCAAATGTCCAATGTGAAATGGCTTTGCTATATTAGGTGCTGAATAGTCTATTACAATGTTTTTTCCTTTTCCTATTTCATTTGCACCATATTTAGGTTGTTTTGCAATTTCATTTAATACTTCTTCAGTTAGTTTAGTTGTTGAAATATAGAAGTTTAAGTATCCTCCTACTATTTCTATTTTTTCAATAAGTTCCTCATTTATTTTAATTTTTTCTTTTAGCTCCTCAGCTATAGCTGGAGGTGCTTTTTTTAATTCCTTAGCAAGTCTAAAGCAAGGAAATGCATAATCTCCATTTTTTACATCTTTTGGTATTTCAATATATTCTTTTAATTCTTTTGCATCTATTTCTACTGCTTTTGAAATTATATTTGCTATTTCTTGCTTAAAGTCTATCATTTCTATCAATCCTTTCGGCTATTTATATAGTTCCATGAATCTTTACACATATCTTCTAATGTTTTTGTTGCTTCCCATCCCAATTCTTCTTTTGCTTTTTTAGGATCAGCATAACATGTTGCAATATCTCCTGGTCTCCTTGGTGCTATTTTATATGGTACTTTTTTTCCTGTTGCATTTTCAAAAGCCTTTACCATATCTAAAACACTATATCCTGTTCCTGTTCCTAAGTTATATATATATAGTCCTTTTTGCTTCTCCTCTAATTTTTCTAATGCTAATACATGTCCTTTTGCTAAATCTACTACATGAATATAGTCTCTTACACCTGTTCCGTCAGGAGTATTATAGTCATTTCCAAAAACAGATAATTGTTCTAATTTACCTGCCGCTACTCTTACAATATATGGCATCAAATTATTTGGAATTCCTTGAGGTTCTTCTCCAATTCTTCCACTTTCATGTGCTCCTACTGGATTAAAGTATCTTAAAATACATATATCCCAATTATTATCAGATGCATATGTATCTTTTAAAATTTGTTCAATAAATAATTTTGTAGTACCATATGGATTTGTAGTTCCTCCTGTTTTGCAGTCTTCTGTAATAGGAATAGTTTCTGGATCTCCATATACAGTAGCAGATGAACTAAATATGAATTTATTTACTCCATATTTTTTCATTGTTTCTAATAAGGCAACTGCTCCACCAATATTATTATCATAATACTCTAATGGTTTTTGAACAGATTCTCCTACTGCTTTAAATCCTGCAAAATTGATAACTGCATCTATTTTGTTTTCTTGGAATACTTTTTCCAATTTTTCTTTATCTCTGTAATCCATTTTATATACTTTAAAGTCTTTTCCTGTAATTTTTTTTATTTCTTCTAAGACTTCTGGCTTACTATTTGAATAATTATCTATAATTACAATTTCCTTCCCTGCATTTAATAATTCTACAGCTGTGTGACTACCTATATATCCTGCCCCACCTGGTAATAATACTGCCATGTTTTTTCCTCCTATACTTTTAAAATTTCTGCTCCTTCTTTGGTGTCTTTTACTTCATATCCTAATTTTTGAATTTTATCTCTTAATATATCTGACTTTTCCCAATCTTTTTCATTTCTTGCTTTTTGTCTTTCTTCTACTAGGTCTAATATTTCTTGTGGTATTTCTTGGTCCTTTTCTTGTTTATCTATTTTTATTCCTAGGACTGTATCAAACTTAGCTAAAATCTCTGCAACATCTTTTGATTTTTTTGGAAATTTAGCTGTCTCCCAAACGAAGCTTAATGCTAATGGCATATTCATATCATCATTTATGGATTTATGAAAGTTGTTTTCTAATTCTAATAATTTTTTCTTATCTTCTTCATTTAATACATCTTCTCCATTTAGATGTGTTTGATAACTATTGCGTAATCTTTCTAATGATTTTGAAGTTGCTTCCATACCTTCCCATGTAAAATTTAATTTATTTTTATAATGGCAAGAATAGCAAAATAGTTTATATACTAATGGATCATATCCTTTTTCTTTAATATCTTTTAGTAAATATACATTTCCTAAACTTTTTGACATTTTTCCACCATTTATTAACAAATATTCTCCATGTATCCAATAATTTGCTGGGATTTTTCCACATTTTCCTTTACTTTGTGCTATTTCGTTTTCATGATGTGTTGGTATTAAATCTATTCCACCTGTATGAATATCAAATTGTTCTCCTAAATATTTTTGTCCCATTGCAGAACATTCTATATGCCATCCAGGATAGCTTGGTCCCCAAGGGCTATCCCATTTCATTAAATGGTTTTCAGGTGCTTTTATCCATAAAGCAAAATCATATGGACTTCTTTTTTCTTTATCTATTTCTACTCTTGCACCTGCTTTTTGTTCTTCTAAATTATGGTTTGATAATATTGGATATTTATCAAGTTTAGAAATATCAAAATAGATTGCTGTTGAAGTTTCATAAGCATAACCTTTTTCCATAAGTTCTTTTACATATTCAAGCATGTCTTGAATATGGTCTGTTGCTTTACAAATAATCTCTGGCATTTCAATATTTAAATCTTCTAAATCTTGGAAATATTTATCTGTATAATATTTAGCAATCTCTAATGGTGATTTGTGTTCTTCTCTTGCAGATTTTATCATTTTGTCTTCCCCTTCATCACCATCTGATACAAGATGTCCAACATCGGTTATGTTCATTACTTGCTTTATTTTGTATCCGTTATACTCTAACATTTTTCTTAAAACATCTTGAAAGATATTTGTTCTCATATTCCCAATTGTTGCATCTTTATACACAGTTGGTCCACAAGAATATATTTTTATTTCTTCTTCACTAATTGGTTTAAAAAGTTCTTTTTGTTTTGATAAAGTATTACTTAAATATATATCCATTATTGCCTCCTCTTATATGTCCAAATAGCGGACTTTTTGATCCGCTATTTTTAATTTATTTTATCCTTCTGTTTTATCAGTATCTGTACTTGGCTTTGGAGCAGTATTAGTAGATGGCTTTGCTGTATTTCCTCCAGCTGTTGTATTTTTAGGTGGAGCACTAGTATTATCTACTTTGTTTCCTCCTGTAGCTTCATTTGCCGGTTTAGTAGCATTTGTTGTATTACTTGTATTTTCTTTTGGTGTATCAGTTGTATTAGTCGTTGGTTTTGTATGAACTGTACAAGTTTCTGTTACTCTACCACCAGCTGATTTTTGACTTGGCGTCCATAAATTTAAGCTTTCTTTTGGAATAGTTCCACCATAACTGTTATTTTTTGTTGATGGGCAATATTCTGTTGCAACTTTTCCAGTTTCACTACATAGTTTTTGAACTCCATGTCCTTCACATTTTTGTGGTAAATTATCTTGTGTAAATATTTCTGTATATTTATCTGAACAACTTGATGTTGCCAAACATCCAGTTTTTCTGCAGACAGTTTCGCTTACAATTCCTGATGGTGTATTAAAGTTTGCACTGCTTAAGTTTTTATGAATATCTCTCATTACATTTGACCATATTGTTCCAGCTGGGTTTGCACTAGCAGTCCAAACAATTTCTTCAGGATCATCATATCCAAACCATACAGCTGCTGAGTAATATGGTGTCATACCACATAGCCATCTATCTTTTGAGCCATCTGTCGTTCCTGTTTTTGCACAAACTTCTTTTCCTGGAATTGTACAATATGTTGCTGTTCCTCCAGCCTTTGTTGGTTCTTCTGTTATAGATCTTGTTATATATGCAACTTGTTCTGTAAATACTCTTTGTTGTTTTTGTTCTGGTGTTAATACAACATTTCCACTTGCATCTAGCACTTTTGTATAAAATGTTGGTTCAATATACATTCCATCATTTGCAATAGTTCCATATGCTGCTGCCATTTCTAATGGACTAATACCTTGTGTTATTCCACCTATTGCTAATGATAAGTGATTATCTTTTTCTTCATCTAAAGTTGATACTCCCATTTTTTCTAAGTAATCCATAGATCTTTTAGCTGTTAGTTCTCTCATGATTTTTACTGCTGGAACATTGTGAGATAAAGCGATAAATTTTCTTATATTCATATTTCCTAAGAAGCTACCTTCATTTTTAGGTGAATATCCTCCACCAAAATCTGTTTTTACATCATTATATACTGTTGCAGCTGTTATAACTCTTTCTTGTAATGCTGGTCCAACAACAGCTATTGGCTTAATAGAAGATCCTGGCTGTCTTACCATTTGAGTTGCTCTATTCCATCCTGATGCAGTGGCATTTCCTAGGTTTCCTCCTACTGCTACAACTTGCCCTGTTTTATAGTCTAAAATTGCCATACCTGCTTGTGCATGCTCATTTTTGTAAGTTCCGTCACTATTTTTTGCACGACCTTTTATTTGATAATTTGTTTTTGCAAATTCTTGCTCAACTCTTGCTTGTATTTCTGGATTTAATGTTGTATAAATTGTTAATCCGCTACTATATACATATTTTTCTGCAAATTCTCTTGTTACATTTTTTTCTTCCATAACTTGGTTGATAATTTGTTTTAGTGCTGCATCTGTATGGTATGAATAATTTGCTGAGCCTTCTACATCTCCTTTTTTGAATTCAATTCCAGCTTCTGTTTTTGCAACTGCTGCATTGTAATCTTCTTCATTTACTATAAGGCCTTGATCTTTCATTTCATTTAATACTGTCAAAACTTTATTTTTTATCTTTTCATTTAATGCTGTTTGTTCTTCTTCTGTTTCTTTTTTATCAAATGGATTATATGTATTTGGTGAACTGTTTATTCCAGCTAAAAATGCACACTCTGCTAAGTCTAAGTCTTTTGCACTTTTACTGAAATAGTATTGTGAACCTAGTTCAACTCCATGTATGTCTTGTCCTCCAATGAATAAGATGTTTAAGTATAGTTCTAATATTTGTTGCTTTGATATCATCCTTTCTACTTGATAAGCTTTAGCCCACTCTTTTACTTTTCTTAAAATACCTGCCATCCCAGATGATTCTTTTTCATTTGTGATATTTTTTACTAATTGTTGGGTGATAGTGCTTCCTCCGTAAGCTGAACCGCCTTTAAGTAATGTATTCATAATTGCACCACTTGTTCTTTTCCAATCCACTCCATCATGTTCATAAAATCTTTTATCTTCTATTGCAACATAAGCTTTTGGTAAATATTCAGCCATTTCATCTAATGTAATAATTTTTCTGCTTTGATCTTTACTTAAGTCTGTTATTATTTGTCCATTTATATCAAGTACAACAGAATTTGCTGTTGTTATTTCTAATTCTTCTTTTGTAATTTCAAAGTCATCACCAAAGACCCCAAAAAACATTGCTGCAATAATTCCTGCACCTATTACAAGTAATAGTAATAGGAGGATAATAAATATTTTTATACATATCATTAGTTTTGGGTGTCTTGCTGAAAATTTATTCTTATTTTTATTTTTTTTCTTTTTTCCTCTCGTTGTTTGCACTTTTTTTGTTTTTCCATCTTCATCATATGATACTCGTCTTGTCTTAGTCCTATATGGTCTTGTTTCGTCTGTTTGCCTTCTTCTATTTTTTCTATTATTTGGCATAATTTTTCTTCCCTTTCTGATATATTTACAAATATATCTTCTGTTTTAAACATCTATATTATATTACATTTATTAGAAAAAATAAAGGCTTTCCTATGAATTTTAAGAAAATTTTAAAATATTACCATTTAAGCTATATAGAGCCGATATTTTTATTTTATCTTTTTTTATTTTATCTCTTACATATATATATGGCTGTTTTTTATAGAATTCCGCTTCGTATAAATCTTTTTGAAAAAATAGTTTTTCTTCTATTTCATATTCCGCTTTATTTGAAACAATAATCTCATAATTTGAAATTACTATACCATTAAATCTTTTTTTCCTAATTTTTGTATTTCCTAATAAATCTAGTATAATTGCATTTTCATATATAGAATACTGATTTATGAATTCTTCTGGAAAGTCAATGTTTACAATAAATTTAGCTTTTAGTAAGCTTTTTCTTTTATTGTTCATAACGATAATTGCAGTTCCTGTTTCTTCTAAAATTTGATTCTCTATTTTTCTTAATTTTTCTCTATGCTTAGTAACTATTGCTATTGTTTTATAAGTTTCCGTAAGTAATTTTATTAATCCAATTACATTTTCATTAATATCATTTACTAATATATGTACTATACTTTCTTCTTTTTTAATTTCTTGTTTTTCTAAAATATATTCTAAAATTTCCGGAAGTAGCATAAAAAATAGCCATCTTCCATCACAGATTTCTAAAGGGTATGTTTGTAATTGGTTTAGATATATTGTTTCTTTTTGAAGCTTTTTGCTTAATACAATTTTAATATTACTTACCATTTCCATTATCTTATATGTTTTTTTTGCCAATTTTATTTGCTTTTTTTCATTTTTTTCTCCATTTGGCAATATTATTTTATTTCCTTTTAGCTTAATAATATTAAAGGTATTACATAACAAACTAGGCTTGTCATTTTCATAGATATAATACATAAAAACACCTCACATATCAAAATATATGAAGTGTTTTATAAAATTATATCTCTCTTTAATAAATTTTTTTCTATTATACCAATTCCTATAAATTTTTCTTCTTGATATATACGATATATTCCATCTGGATTTGAATTAGATAGTTTTACTCCATTTAGAAAGTGTTTTATTTTTCCTTCATTTAAAATTATCTTATTCTTATCTTTAAATATTGTTTCAATTGGTATTATTTTTTCTTCAATAATTTTAGGGTTTTCCTTCAGTTCTTCTATTGATGTTGAATCTTCTATGTTAAATTCTCCTACTTTTATTCTAATTAGGTTTTTCATATAGCCAACTGTCCCTAATTTTTGAGCTATATCTTCACATAGAGTTCTTATATATGTACCTTTACTACATTTTACTTTAAATTTTATAATATTTGCATTTTTATCAATATTTTGTAATTGCATATTATATATATTAACTTCTCTTGTTGGAACTTCAACTTTTTGTCCTTTTCTAGCATACTCATATAGTTTTTTCCCATTTACTTTTATAGCAGAATATATTGGTGGTGTTTGTTTTATTTTCCCAACAAAGCTTTGTAATACCTGATCTATTCTTTCCCTCTCAAATATTTTTTCTGGAACTTTTCCTTCTTCTATAATTTCTCCTTCTTCATCTAGTGTTGTTGTTTTTTTGCCTAGTAATAGCTCTACTTCATAAGTTTTATCATGATTATTTAAGTATTTTGCAATTCCGAGTTCCTTTTCCAACCAAAATAGGTAAAACCCCTTGTGCTAAGGGGTCTAATGTTCCTGTATGTCCTACTTTTTTACCTGTTATTTTTTTTATAACTGCAACTATATCATGTGAAGTCCAGTTTTTTGGTTTGAAAACATTGATAATTCCATCTTGCATTTTTGTTCCTCCCCAATGTTTTATTTTATAGCATTATGTATTTCCTTCAATAGTTTTTCCTTAACTTGTTCTACTGTTCCTTGAATAGTACATCCTGCAGCTCTTGGATGTCCCCCACCACCAAATAGGTAGCAAATATCAGAAACATTTACATAGTTTGTAGAACGCATAGATACTTTATATTTTTGTTCATTATCAACTTGTCTAATAAATATTGAAACTTCTATACCTTCTATGCCTCTTCCCATTTCTACTAAACCTTCATGATCTCCGACTTCAGCATTAACCTCTTCTTCATCTTGGTTTGTAATATATGTAAATGCAACTTTTCCATTTTCAAATATTTCCATCCTGTCACAAATTCTTTTTAATAATTCAAAATTAGATCTTGTTCTTGTTTCTAATGCTTTTTCATATATTTCTGAAACATTTACACCTTTACGTAGTAATTCTGCAGTAAATTCAAAAGTTTCAGGTGTTACTCCTTGATGTTTAAATCCTCCTGTGTCTGTTATAATTCCAGTTAAAATACAACTTCCTAAATCTTGATGTATTTCTAGGTTAAAATATGTGAATATTCCTATTAAAATTTCACAGCATGCTGGTGATGCTGGATTTACAAAATTTATGTCTCCATACATAGTGTTTGAACCATGATGATCTATTACAATTGTTTTTTTGGCATTTTCAAAGTATTCTTTTCCATCTAGTCTTCTCATATCTGCACAATCTAAAGCTATTGCTAAATCATATTTTTTTATATTGCTTTCTTCTTTTACTTTTTCTGCTCCTGGTAGAAACTTAAATTTTCTTGGAAATTCACTTATTATTCTATCAGGAGTTTTTCCTAAGTTTTCTAATGCTATCCCCATTGCTAACACACTACCAATAGCATCTCCATCTGGAGATTCATGTGCTAAAATTGCTATAGTTTCTGCTTTTTTTATTTCTTCCAAGATTGTATCTAAAGTCATTTGTTCCTCCTTATTTTTCCTTTTTTGGCATAATTTCTTTTAAAATCGAATCAATTCTTGCTCCATATTCTAGGGATTCATCTAATTCAAATATTAATTCAGGTGTGTTTCTTAAGTTTATTCTTTTAGCTAATTCTGTTCTAATAAATCCTGAAGATTTTTTTAATCCTGCTAATGTTGCTTTTATATCTTTCGAATTTAAAATACTAACTGAAACTTTAGCATATTTTAAATCATTTGTTACTTTTACCTTTGTAACACTTATCATACCTGTAATATTTGGATTTTTTAATTCTCTGTCTATGATATTGCTCAATTCTTTTCTGTATTCTTCGTCAATTCGATTTAATCGATTATTATTTGTTGGCATAGTTTACACCTCTTTAATTATCTTTTTATCTCTTCCATTACATATACTTCAATGTTGTCTCCTTCTTTGATGTCATCATAGTTTTCAATTTGTATACCACATTCAAATCCCTTTGTTACTTCTTTTACATCATCTTTAAATCTTTTTAATGTAGCAAGTTTTCCTTCATGTACAACAACATTATCACGTATTACTCTAACTCCTGCATTTCTTTCTACTTTTCCATTTAAAACATAACTTCCTGCAATAGTACCAACATTTGATATTTTAAATGTTTGTCTTACTTCTACATTTCCAATAACTTTTTCTTCATATTTAGGTTCTAGCATACCTTTCATAGCCATTTCTACATCTTCAATTGCTTGATAAATTACAGAATATTGTTTGATTTCTACTTCGTCTTTTTCTGCTATTTCTTTTGCTGTTGCATCTGGTCTTACATTAAAGGCAATTATAATGGCATTTGAAACCTTTGCTAATGTAACATCTGATTGATTTACTGCTCCTGTTGCACTATGGATAACTTTTACTTTTACCTCGTCATTACTTAATTTTTCCATTGATTGTTTTACTGCTTCAACAGAACCTTGTACATCAGCTTTAACAATTAAGTTCAATACTTTTAGTTTTCCTTCTTCCATTTGGCTGAATAAATTATCAAGTGTTACTTTTGTTACTTGGTTTATGGCTTTTTCTCTTGCTTGACGTTTTCTTCTTTCAATTAAGTGTTTTGCAGTTTTTTCGTCTTTTACTTCATAAAATGTATCCCCTGCTTCTGGTACATCTGTCAATCCCATGATTTCTACTGGAGTTGATGGTGTTGCTGATTTTACTTTTTTACCTTTTTCATTTGTCATTACTCTAATTCTTCCTATAGAAGATCCTACAACTATAGTATCTCCTACATCTAGTCTACCTCTTTGTACAAGCATAGTAGCAATTGCTCCTTTTGATTTATCTAGTCTTGCTTCAATTACAACACCTTTTGCTTGTTTATTTGGATTTGCTTTTAATTCTAATACATCTGCTT
>CANRML010000039.1 GCA_947631725.1 uncultured Clostridia bacterium | reverse complement strand
TTGACTTGCAGTTGATTTTTTACTTGACTCGGTTTATGAGCCCGACGAGCTGCCAACTGCTCCACCCCGCGATATAAGCATAAATGAATTATACTACCTATATAGCATTTTGTCAATACATTTTGCTGAATTTATCGTATTCATGCAAAATCAGCCCTAAAAATTATACAATAAGCTCACTTTATAATATATGCAAATTAATAAAAAATATTCCTTTTCATTACAAGTAGAATATGATATAATACATTTGAAAATAAAATTCAAAACTTTAAAAGGAGGTATAAATATGACATTAAAACAATGTAAAAGCTGTGGTGCTTTAGTAAAAGTCATTAAAGAATGTCCTGAAAATTGTATGCAATGTTGTGGAAAGGAAATGGAAACCGTAGTTCCAAACTCTGTAGATGCTGCTGTTGAAAAGCATATTCCTACTTATGAAATATTAGGAGACACAATTTCAGTATATGTTCCACATGTTATGGAAGAAGAACATTTTATTGAGTGGATTTCATTAGTATCAGATTCAAAAGAATATACTGTAAAACTTTCACCTAAAGAAGAACCTAAAGCAATATTTCCATATATTTCCAATTCTACATTATATAGTTATTGCAATAAACATGGATTATGGAAAACAACTGTAAATTAAACTACATCAGGCAATAAAATATATTGCCTGATTTTTTCTATTTTATTTAACACAAATTTTATCTTTAATTTTGTTATATTTACTTTCACCAATTCCATTAACATTTTTTATATCTTCAGCACTTTTAAAATTTCCCTTCTCTTTTCTATATTCGATAATTTTATCAGCAGTTGAAGGTCCAATTCCTGTCAATGTTTCTAGCTGTTCTTTTGTAGCTGTATTAATATTAATTTTTGCTGAACTTATCTGTTTATTTCCACCATCATCACTTTTTTTAGTAGTATTATTCACATCTAATCCACTTTCTGTTGTTATATATTCTTTTTCTTCTTCATTTTTCCTTGGTAAAATAATATGCATACCATCCTCAATTACATATGCTAAATTCACTGCTCCAGTATCTGCATCATCTGCTAATCCTCCTGCTTTATCAATAACATCTGCTATTCTACTTCCTTCTGGTAATATATATACTCCAGGTGTATTAACCGCTCCTGTAATATACACCGTCACATCCTTCGTTTTTTCTTTTTCCTCCTCATTTTTATCTTCTAACACATTATTTAATGCATCCTCTTGATTATCTGTCTTTCCATCAAAAAAAATTTCTTCATTATTAACATTTTGACTTGCATATACACAATAAACTATAGTTCCTATTAAAACTATGCAAATACATATAACTATTATTTTTTGTCTTTTATTAAAATTTTTCATTTCTACCACATTCCTTTCTAAGATATTTTCTCTTTTTATTTTTATGCATATTGAAAAAAAAACTAAAATACGATATAGTGTAATAAGATTAAAAAATCAGGTGATGATAAGTGAAAAAAAGATATATACTTTGTTTTATTATTTTAATTGTACTAATATTATCAGGAAATTTATCATATGTTTCAGCTATAACGGCTCCATATGTTTCAGCTGATTCCGCAGTATTGATAGAAACCTCTACCGATAAAATATTGTTTAATAAAAATGCAAACTCTAAGCTAGAACCAGCAAGTGTTACTAAGATTATGACTGCTATTTTAACAATAGAAAATTGTAATTTAAATGACACTGTTACTGTACCAGCAAATGCAGTATCTAATATTCCAGAAGGATATAGCATTGCAGAATTAAAACCAAATGAAGAACTAACAGTAAATCAATTGCTACAATTACTTATGGTATATTCTGCAAATGATGCAGCAAATGTACTTGCTTTCCATATAGCTGGTTCAATTCCTAATTTTGCAACTCAAATGAATGCTAAATTACAAGAATTAAATATAAAAAACACACATTTTACTAACCCTAGTGGTATGCATGATGTCAATCATTATTCAACAGCATATGATATAGCATTACTAATGAAATATTGTGTTAGTAATACAACTTTTCAAAAATATGCAAGTTTAAAATCCTGTGAAATACCTGCAACTAATCTGTCTGATGTAAGAAAATACAACAATACTAATCCAATGTTAAACCCTGATAGTGAATACTATTATCAACCACTCATTGCAACAAAAACTGGATTCACAACACCAGCCAAATATTGTCTAGCTTCATATGCTAAAGAAAACGACTTATCTATGATTTGTGTAATTTTACATTCTGAACAATCTTCAAATAGATTTGCTGAAACAAAAGAACTATTTCAATATGCATCAAAAAACTTTAGTTTTAAAGATATTGCAAAAAAAGGAGATATTGTTACACAAATAACGGTACAAGATGCTACTTCTGATACACAAAACCTTGATATAGTATTAAATGACAACCTACACCTATTAGCACGTTCTGATTTAGATTCTGTTTCTCCCCAAATAACCTTAAAAAATATTCCATCAGCGCCAATTAGTAAAGGAGAGCTTGTTGGTACTGCTACATACACAATTGATGAACAAACTTATTCCATTGATTTAGTTGCTGCTAATGATGTAATAAAAAAATCTTCATATATCTATCTTGTAATGCTTTTGGCTATACTAATAATTATTTCTTTACTTTGTTTTAGGAAGAAAAAGAAAATAAGAAAAAAAAGAAAATGAATAATTGAAATAAAAAAGGAGGCATAAATAAATAATTGCCCCCTTTTTATATTATTTTAATTTTGATTAAAATCTTTTCCTATGATAATAGTTGCATCTACTTTACTACTATAGTTTTTATTATTTCCAACACTTGCATTTCCCAATATATCTTTAAGTTCATTTAAGTTTTCATCACTTAGGTCTTTTTTATTAGTAACAACAGATTTAGATATTTCTGATGTATTTCCAGTTTTTGTAACATTATATCCCTTTTCTTTTAATAAATTTACTACACTTTCTAATTTATTATCATCTCCTGTTCCATTTAGCACTTCTAATTTTATTTTTGAATTGCCTGTACTTGTAGTATCTTCTGTTGTATTTCCATCATTTTCTGTTTCTTCCACTATGGTTTCAGGATGATATAGTTTTTGAATAGTTTTATCTATCTGCGTTTCATCTGGTATGAAAAACCAATATCTATTGCTAGTTCCTGCAGATTTTGGTGGTAATTGATCATTTACACCTGGTAAAACATCTGTTACCATATTTTCTGTACTAAATTCAACTGCGTATGGAATATAATCTTTTAAGTAATTAAAATCTAAGTTAGTTTCTAAATTTCTACCTGCAATATCCAATATTTGTCCTATTTTGAATATATTTTCTGGTTTTAAAGTTTGTTGCATAACTGCCATAATAAATTCTCTTTGTGTTCTCATCCTTCCAGTATCATTATCTCCATATTCTACAGGATATGATGTACCATCAGTATTATGTCTAAAACGTAGTAATTGTTCTGCTTTATCTCCATCTAACATCTGTTCACCTGCCTTCAAATCAATTACCAAATTTTGTGTTGGATCCTTATAATTCATGTTCATTGGCACATTAAATGTTACTCCTCCTATTGCATCTACCAATTCTATGAAGGCTTCTGTTTTTACAACAGCATAATATTGAATATCTAAATTTGTTAAATCATTAACAGCCTTTAAAATTTTGTCTACACTTGTACTATATAAACTATTGATTTTGTCTGATGGTGTTGCTCTATTTTTATTACTTCCTATATATGTATCTCTTGGAATTGATAGTAAAGTAGCTCTTTGAGTATTAGGATTATATGATGCTACCATTATAGTATCAGTTGGTGCATTATCTCCTAGGTCTGTACTTACTCCTAACAATAAAACTTTGAATTCTGGTAAATTCTTTTTAGTATTTTCATCATGTCCTACCACTGTTGCAAGCATTCCTGAAACTCCTCCACCATTTTTCTTTGTTCTATATGCAAACCATATGCCATATGCAACTGCTAATAATAAAATGACTAATAATATTTTTCTTCCTAGTTTTCTTTCCTTCTTTTTTTGCTGTTTTTTCACTTCAACTATTCCTCCTAAGTTTGTTGCATCTAGTATATCAAATCAATTAATAAAAAGCAACCATTATACACATTTTATTTTATTAATAAAGAAATAATATTATTCTTATACATTTCCTTTGCAATAATTGAATTGTCAATCTCTTTATGTATTATATTTGTTGAATTAACTTGTCCTACAAAACTTATTATTAATAAAACTATATATATCAAAGCAATACCTCTAATAGCTCCAAATATAATTCCACCTATTTCGTTAAATTGTTCCAATATTGGCAATTTAGCTATTAAATTAGCCAAAGCAGTAACAAGTCGTAATGCTATTCTAATAACAATGTATAAAATTAACATTACTCCTGTTCTAATTATACTTATGGATATTTCCCTTGCTGTAGTTGGTAATATTTCATTTTGAATTTGTCCTTGTATGCTGTTTTCTCCTTCTCCTCCTTGTTCATCTATTGATATATTTTCCACAATTTTATTTTCTATTGTTTCATCTAAATTAGTTGTATTTATAATAAGATTTGTTATTGGTCTATATAAAATCAATGTTGCAACAATTGCAATAACAACAGCACATAGACTTATGCCTAATTCTATAAGTCCCTTTTTATATCCTAAAAATATTGATAATGCTAAAACTGCAATAATTATAACATCAGCAATCATATTTCTTCTCCTTTACAAATTTACAATTTCAATTTTATCTCGATAAATAATTCCTGCTATGTTTCCAGAAAGAACAATATCGGTAATTTCTTGTTCTGCCTTATATCTTTTTACGAGCCAGCCCCCTGTATTGATAAATTCTATTTCTGTACCTAAATTAAGTGCTATCATATTTTCATATGTATATAATTCTTTTGTAACTGCTTTTGCCGTATAGTTTGTAGTTCCTTTATTTTCTGTATTTATAATAGTTACATTTGTATCTGCTGTAAATAAATTAGCTGCTGCCTCTTCTAATATTACCACACTATTATTTAAATTAATTGCCTGAAAAATAACTTTTTTATTAGAATTAGTATATAAGATATCTTTATTGCCTTCTAAAGAAAACGCTGTTATTTTGTCTTTAGACATACAAATTAATTTGTCTTTATTATGATATTGAATATTGCTAATCAATTCATTATCATCAATTTGATATACTGCAATTTTTGAATTATCTGCATCTACTTGTGCTTTTTCTATTGAAAATACTTCAATTTTTGATTGTATTGCAAGTCCTGATGTGTCTATTTCTGCCAATGCTAAATATTTATTATCATTAGAAATAGCTATATCAGATACTCTTGTTGTTGATAGAAAAGTTTTAAAAAGTGATTTTCCTTTATCATCATAAACACTTATGACTGTCTTATTGACTGTTCCTGTAATTGCAACAGCAGTGTATCCATTTTGGCCAGTATAAATTTTTGAAATATTTCCTTCTACATTATCTTCCCAAATTAAATCTTTATCTTGGATAAAATAAATTTTTTGTCCCTTGTCCTCTGCAATGACTAAATTTCTACCATTTGCATTAAATATAGGGGTTGATATATCTACAGTAATTTTAGTTTCTTCTTTTGCTGTATTTCCATATATGTGGAATTCATTTTTATTTAAGATTCCTATATATTGTCCAAATGCATAAGCATTTAAATTTTCATCTTGTAATATTTCTATTGTAGCTAATTTATCTTGATTGACTTCTTTTTGTAAAATGTTAGTATCTACCCATTCTCTAAATTCTCTATTTTTTACATAAATAACAATGAAAATGCCAATTGCAATAATAATTATAATGGCTAGAACAGTAATTAAAATTCTTTTTTTATTTAATTTTTGCCCTCCTGGTTCTTTCCAATAATCTTTCATTTATTTTTCCCCTCTTCATTTGTTGTTTTTATTCTACTATATTATTTATGTTTTTTCAACTGTTTTCAAAGTAATTATTTTAAGAATTTGTATAAGCCCTATATATCCAAATAATGGATATAAGTATCTCATTAAAGTTGAAAATCCAATAGTTGAAATTGGAATAGCTATAGTGCAAATTATAATTATTATTGCCATTTTTGTATCTTTATTTGTTCGTATGTTTTGCAATATCCCTGTACCTAATGATACAGCCGTTGTTAAAATAGACAACAATATACTAATTCCGTATATAAGTTTTAAATATGGGAATTTTTCTGCAACTATATATGAAATTGGCATTTCTAAATTTTCGATATTTACATTAATTTGTAACATCGTAATATATACGCAAAAAGCTAAGATATTAATTATAATTCCAACTGATATAGCGATTTTCTTTATATTTTTAACTTCTCTATTTAAGGAAATTAAAACAGGAATTAGCAAAATCATATTATAGCTTGTATATAAAAGGCTACTAACAAACCAATTCGTCTTTTGTGGGATTGTATATAAATAACTAATTTGTCTTCCACTAATTATCCCTATACTTAGAATAAATATTATTAAAGCAGGTACAATTATTTGACTTATACTTATTAATCCTTTAGTTTCTTTTGATAAAATTATAATGCATAATATTGATAATATACCGCTTCCTAATAATTGTGGAACAGAAAAGTTTTCATGTAAATAAGTTCCAAAACCTGCTATCATAATGAAAAAAGTGACTAAAATAAATAGATTTATAATTATATTAGAAATTAAAATACAATATTTCTTTAGCTTAGTATCTGTACCTATAACAACTTCTAAAAATTGTTTGTAGCTTTGAATATTATTTTGTAGTATTATAGAAAATACTTTGTAAATAGATATACTAAATAATATACTAGAAAATATAATACCTAATATTCCTTTTGTTCCATAGGAAAAAAAGAACAGATATATTTCTTGTCCAGAGGCAAAACCTGCTCCTATTAGTGCTCCTATTATAACAAATATAACTTTAAACATAAAAAGACCTCATATTATTATATGTGGTCTTTTTATTGATATTCTATTTTCTTCTTCTTCTAACTATCCATACTATAATTCCTGATATAATTATAATAATTGGTACAGCAAATATTATAACTAGAATCACATTATTTTCTGTTTCTGTTGCAGAATATGTTACTGTTCCTGTCCTTTTTCTAGAAATAACTCCTTCAGATTTATTTGATAAGTATGCAATAGAATCTATAGCTACATCTCTATTTTGTCTATATATAATTACTGGATCTCCTCCACCAGTAGATAAAGGTATATCTGAAATAAAATATCCTTCTCCATAAATAATTAATTTTGATACTTTAGCACGTTCTCCAGTTTCCTCATTAGCTTCAGTTATAGTTTTTTCCATCATTTGACCTATTGTGTAACTTTTCTTTTCTTCACCTTCCTGTGGTTCATTTGAAGTTAAATAAAAGTTTGATCTAAAATATGAATTTTCACTACTTTTAACTAATTCTGTTTTTTGTACTTTTAATTCATCTAGTTTTGAATCTTCTTCTGTATTGATTTTTGTTGCATCAAGTAAAATAATTCCTCCTGAGTTTTGTAATTTTCTAGTTACAACTGTATTTTCTATATCTGGTAATATATAATCTGGCATTTTTGATAACATTTTGTTTTCGTCAGTTTCTCTTATTACTCCTATCTCAAATGGTTTAATTCCATATGTAGCTAATATTTTATTTACATTTGGTAAATCCATATTTTGAGCTATTGCGTTTTGGAACCATAAAATATTTCCACCTTTGTTGATATATTCTAGTATAGCATTTGTTACAGATTCTTCAAAATCTTTTGCTGGCATTACAATAACTAATGTGTCACAATCTTCTGGTACTTTTTCTGTTGCTAAAATGTCTACACTTTTAACTTCATTAATGTCATTTTGTAAATATACATTTAAATATTGTAATCCGTTTTGCAATGATAGGTTTGAATATCCTGTTAAGAAATATACTTTTGGTACAATTTCAGCTGTAACTAACAAAAGTGATGCTGTTAATTTTTCTTCTGAAACATCAACTGTTTCAAAGCTAGAATTATTAAATGTTACTAATTCATCTGGGCTTAATACTTTATATTTATCTCCACACTCTACAATAATTCCTGAAGCCCCTGTTTCAATTCCATATTTTTGCACTAAATCTGGCCTATCATTTGCTTTTGCTACTTCTATTGAAATATTGTCATTAACTTTTGTATATTGTTTTGCTAAATCGATAATTGTATCATCTTCTGAGTATTCTACAAAATACATTTTTACAGTTTTAGCAATATTTTTTACTAATCTTTTACTATCATCTGATAAGGTATATAGCTTGTCTTGGCTTAAATCTATTGGTGTTAAATCTAAGCTTTTCATGACAATATTAATTGTTAAAAATATAGCTAAAATAGCAGCAACTAATATAACTGTTTTTGTTCCATTTATAAGCCATTTTTTCTTAATAATTTCAATAAATTTATTTATAAACTTATGTATTTTTTTCTCTTTTGTCTTTACTTCAATAAGTTCTTTATTTTCTTTGTTCAACTTTCTCCCTCCTATTTTATACTTTTCCTTCTTTGTAAGAATATGATTGTTAATAAAATACAAGTAATTGTAAATGTTATAAATGTTATTGTATCAGCAATATCAATTTGTCCTTGTGTATAATTATAAAACATATTGATAAAAGACAATGCATTTAAGTTTGGGTTGAAATCTGGAAATACCCATGTAATAATGAAAAATCCTATAGAAATTATTCCCGCTATAATTTGGTTTTCTGTAATACTTGATGCAAATATTCCAAATGAAATATATGACATACAAAATAGTAAAAAACCAATAAAAGTAATAACTGCGGTTGTAATATGTGGCATCCCAAAATGACATATAATTGCAAAATACATAAGAGTGCATAATTCTGTAATCAATACTATACTTAGTGCTGCTATAAATTTTCCCAATACAATTTTTGTTATACTAAGTGGAGAAGTTAATAGCAATTGCTCTGTTCCAGTTTTTCTTTCTTCTGCTATTGTTCTCATAGTAAGTACTGGTATAAGAAATGCTAGTACCAAAATTGTTGGCATAGAATAATAAATATATTCAAAATTAACACTTCCATAACCTAAAACTGTAAAGTAGAACGATACACTAAATGCAATTAGGAATACTCCGATAAATATGTATCCTATTGGTGTTGTAAAATAAGACTTAAATTCTTTTTTAATTATTGCCCACATTATCGTTCCCCCCTTCTATCAGTTTCATAAATGCATCTTCTAGTGTTGCATCTTCTTTCTTTAATTCAAAAATAGTTATATTTTCTTTTGCAAATTCATTAAATACAATTTTTCTTAGATCTACATCATTTTTTGATTCTAACATATATTGTTTTGTATTATCACTATTTTCTTTTATGAATTTTATATTAGTGATTTCCTTAATTTTTTTAGCTGCTTTTTCTATTTTGTTTTCTGCATCTTCTACAGTAACATATACTATATTTTTACTAGATACTTTTGTTTCTAGATTTTCTGGTGTATCTACTGCTATAATTTTTCCTTTGTTTATAATAACAACTCTTTGGCAAATCTGACTAACTTCTGATAAAATATGAGAACTTAAAATAATAGTATGAGTTTTCCCTAGTTCTTTTATTAAGCTCCTTATTTCCGTAATTTGTTTTGGGTCTAGTCCTACAGTTGGTTCATCTAGTATAAGTACTTTAGGCTCTCCAACTAATGCACCTGCCATGCTTACTCTTTGCTTATATCCTCTTGAAAGATTTTTAATAAGCTTTTTTTCTACATCCTTTAACCCTGTTTGTTCTATAACTTTTTCTACTTTTACATTTCTTTCTCTTTTGTCTACTCTTTTAATTTCAGCCATAAATTTAACAAATTCTCTAACTGTCATATCTGCATATAGTGGTACGCCCTCTGGCATGTATCCTATTTCTCTTTTAGCTTTTTTTGGCTTTTTAGACATATCGTATCCATTTACAATAATAGTTCCTTCTGTTGGTTCAATAAATCCTGTTATCATATTCATTGTTGTACTTTTGCCTGCACCATTTGGTCCCAATAGTCCTACAATTTCACCATTTTTGACTTCGAAGCTAATGTTGTCTACAGCTATGACTTTTCCGTACTTCTTTGTTACATTTTTGATTTCTATCACGACTGTTCCTCCTCCTTTTTATTTTGCTTTTTCGGATTTCCCTAGTATCATACCATTTTTCCGTAAAATTGTAAAGGTTTTCACAAAGATTTCACATTTTCCATAATATTTTCTTTATCTGTTTCATAATTATTAGTATATTGAAAGGTTGGTTCTATATGGATTTTATATATACTTTTTTTATCTCTTTTATGTTAATCTTTGTTTCAGAATTAGGTGATAAAACTCAACTAATAGTTTTATCTTTTTCAAATAAGCTAAAGGCTTCTCGTATTTTATTAGGTGTTGCTATTGGTACATTGCTAAGCCATGGTGTTGCTATTTTATTTGGAAGTCATTTAGGCATGATAAATGAAGGTTTCCGCTTCTATTTATCTGTTATAACATATATCTCTTTTATATTATTTGGGGTTTGGGGATTTTTTCACAGTAGTTCAAATGATTTAAGTATAAAGAAGTCTACTGAAACTTCTAAAAAATCTCATCCTACTTGGTATTATATTTTATTTATTGCGACTAGTATTATTATAGGGGAACTGGGAGATAAGACCTTTCTTGCTTCTTTAGGACTTGGTATTGAATATCCTTTTTATAAATTTTCTCTAGTTTTAGGGTCAGTTTGTGGTATGGTTGCTAGCAATAGTATTGCCGTACTTTTCGGAAAATTTTTAGATACTAAATTGAATTCTAAGTATATCCAATTTTTATCAAACCTATTGTTTATTATCTTTGGAGCACTTGGATTTTTAAAAATTTTATTTTAATTTTTATTTGCCTTATTATTGACATTTCCCTTTTTTTGTGTTATCACCCGAGTTTGCCACTTAAAAAGGCTAAAAGCAGGATATAAAATTCCTGCTTTTACGGATAAATTAGGTTTAATAGG
>CANRML010000038.1 GCA_947631725.1 uncultured Clostridia bacterium | reverse complement strand
ATAATTTGTCATAAAAAAGTAATTGTCAAACTAGTCAAAAAATGATATAATATTGAAGAAATCAAAAGGAGGAATAAAATATGTCAAGAAAAATAACTAATAAAGTAACTTGGGTTGGAAAAACAGACTGGGAATTAAAGAAATTTCATGGAGATGAATTTACAACAGTAAACGGATCTTCATATAACAGTTATTTAGTAAGAGATAAAAAAACAGTTTTAATTGATACAGCCTGGTTACCATATGATAAAGAATTTGTAAAAAATTTAAAAGAAGAAATAGATTTAACAAAAATAGATGCTGTAATTGCATTACATGGAGAAATAGATCACTCAGGAGCATTAGTTGAATTGATGCGTGAAATGCCAGAAAATACTCCAATTTATTGCACAGCAAATGGAGTAAAATCAATAAAAGGCCAATATCATAAAGACTGGAATTTCAAAGTGGTAAAAACAGGAGATAAGCTAGAATTAGGAGATAGCACATTAACATTTATTGAGGCACCAATGCTACATTGGCCAGATACAATGTTTGCATATATGGACAAAGAAAATATTTTATTTAGTAGTGATGGATTTGGTCAACATTTAGCTTCAGAATTTTTGTATGCAGATGAAATTGACCAAGACATTTTATACAATGAAGCTATAAAATATTATGCAAATATTCTAGCACCATTTGGGATGATAGCAACTAAAAAGATAAATGATATATTAGCCATGAATTTACCAATAGATATGATATGCCCAAGTCATGGACTTATTTGGAGAAAAAATCCAACACAAATTGTAGAAAAATATTTAAAATGGGCAAATAATTATCAAGAAAATCAAATAACTATCATATATGATACTATGTGGGATGATACAAAGAAAATGGCTGAAGCAATCACAAGAGGAATACAAAATAAAGATGAAGAAGTAACAATAAAACTATTAAATACATCTAAAAATGACAAGACAGATGTTTTAACAGAAGTATTCAAATCTAAGATGATATTAGTTGGTTCACCAACAGTAAATAATGGATATTTACACTCTATTGCAGGTATTTTAGAAATGATTAAAGGGATGAAATTAAAAAACAAAAAAGCAGCTGCATTTGGTAGTTATGGATGGAGTGGAGAAGCAGTAAAGCAAATAACAGAATATCTAAAAACTTGTGGATTTGAAGTAATAAATGAAGGATATAGATGTATGTGGACACCAAATAAAGAAGTAGAAAAGGAATTAGAAAAATTTGGAGAAGAACTTATATGAAAAATATAAAAGATTTTAGTTTAGAGAAATTAAAAGAAGAAATGAAAAATTTGCAGGAAAAAGCTTTTCGTGCAGAGCAAATTTTTCAATGGCTATATCAAGAAAAGGTAAAATCATTTGATGAAATGACAAATTTATCTTTAGATTTAAGGGAAAAACTAAAACAAAATTATACAATTTGTAATTATAATATAATAAAAAAACAAGAATCAAAAGATGGTACAAAAAAGTATCTATTTGATACATTAGATGGAAATGCAATTGAAACTGTTTTAATGCAATATCATCATGGATTTAGTATTTGTATATCTTCTCAAATCGGATGCAAAATGGGATGTAAATTTTGTGCATCAACTGGAATAGATTTTGTTAGAAACTTGACAACCGGAGAAATTTTAGAGCAAATAATAGCAGTAGAACAAGACGAAAAAATTCGTATTTCAAATGTGGTTTTTATGGGAATAGGAGAGCCATTAGATAATTATGAAAATGTTGTAAAAGCTATAAAACTTATTAATCATCCAAAAGGCTTAAATATAGGGGCACGTCATATTAGTATATCAACAAGTGGATTAGTTCCTAAAATTTATCAATTAGCAGAAGAAAATATACAATGTACATTATCAATTTCGTTACATGCAACAAATAATGGAAAAAGAAGTAATATGATGCCTGTTAACAATAGTTATCCAATAGAAGAATTATTAAAAGCTTGTAAAGATTATATAGCAAAAACAAATAGAAGGATTTCTTTTGAATATGCTTTAGCAAAAGATAATAATGATAATTTAGAAGATGCTAAAGAATTAGTTAAATTATTAAAAGGGATGCTTTGTCATGTGAATTTAATACCAATAAATAAGATAGAAAACGGAAAATTCACAAAGTCAAGTAATGAGAATATTATGAGATTTAGAGATTATTTAAACGACCATGGAATTGTTTCAACAATTAGAAGAGAGCTAGGATCTGATATTGATGCTGCTTGTGGACAATTAAGAAGAAAAAATATAAATAAAAATAGTTAAGATGAAAAATACAAAAGTGATTTCTTTAAAAGATAAAATCTTCTAGAGAAACCACTTTTTAGCTATGCCACCCGTTCTACTCGAGCTGTGAAAACTAAACCATCAAAGGAGTGAGTAATCACAAACCCTTCTGAGAGCATTGCCTTTACAATCAACGGATTGTAATATGCTCTTTCTTCGAAAAAAGTGCCAACTGCTGTTAATTTATTCCGGAAGTACTCCAGAATTATGTTGCCAGATGCCATAGATGTCTTTACCTCCTATATCTTAGTATATATATATTATACCACAAAATATCATATATGTCTAGAAAAAATGGCCCAGCATCAAAAATTATGTAAATCACAAGTAACAAAAATGTAATATAACTAAACTTGTATTTTACTATTGGGTGTGATATATATATAAAAAGGAGGAATTAAATTGGAAAATAAAATATTAGCATTAATATTTTTAATAGCAATAACATTAGTTGCTTGTATTCTTGTAATAGTCGGAATAGTTTTAATAAAAGATGCAATAAAAAAAGCAAAAAAATGTACACTAAAAGTAACTGCAAAGGTAAAAGACTTAAAAAAGGTAGAGAGTAGAGATGGATATGCAGACTCATACACTTCAGTTTATTATAGCTATTATCCAACTTTTGAATATACTATAGGAGAAGAAACAATTACACAGACATCTCAAAATGGGATGGCAAAGCCTAAATATACAATAGGGCAAGAAGTAGAGTTATGTTGTAATCCAGAAAATTATAAAGAATATTATATATTAGGAGATACTACGCCAAAAACAATTGGAATAATTCTTTGCATAGTAGGAGTGATATTACTTGGAATATGTGGCATTTTTTTAAAATTCTTAATATAATAACTGCAAAATTACTAGTTGTTTTTACTAGTAATTTTATTTTTTAAAATAAAAAATACCATTGAACTTATTATAGATTTATGTTATAAATAAAAAAGAGTTATACAAAATAATAAAAAGTAAAAAGAAAGGGAGACACAAATGGAAAAAAATAATATTTCAGATGAAGAAATGAAAAAAAGTAATTTAATTATTGAAGCAATTTCAAATTATTATACTTCAAGAATAGTTGGACAAAAAAACTTGCAAACTTCATTACTTGTAACTTTAATTGCAAATGGACATATATTAGTAGAATCTGTACCAGGTTTAGCAAAGACAACAGCTGTAAGAGTTTTAACCGAAAGCTGTGGAGGAATATTTTCAAGAATACAATGTACACCAGATTTATTACCAAGTGATATTATAGGAACTCAAACATATAATGCAAAAACTGCAGAATTTGAAACTCAAATAGGGCCAGTATATGCAAATTTTATTCTTTTAGATGAAATAAACAGATCAAGCTCTAAAACACAAAGTGCTATGCTAGAAGCAATGCAAGAAAGACAAGTTAGCATAGGAGGAGAAATTTATAAATTACCAGAAGTATTTATAGTAATGGCAACACAAAATCCAATAGAACAAGAAGGAACATATCTTTTGTCTGAGGCACAACAAGATAGATTTATAATTAAAGAAGTACTAGACTATCCAAATGAAAACGAAGAATTAGAAGTATTAAACAGAATAGAAAATGAGATATTTGAAAAAAAGGAAAAAGTAGTAAGTATAGAAGACATTAAATATTTACAAGAATTAAGCAAAAAAGTATATATAGATGAAGCAGTAAAAAAATATATTGTAAGTATTATACAAGCAACCAGAAATACTTCAAAAATAATAGATTCAGAATTAGCAAAATATGTAATAAATGGTGCAAGTACAAGAGCGGCAATAGCGTTTATGGAAGCAGGGAAAGCATTAGCTTTGATAAATGGAAGAACTTTTGTAACACCAGATGATATAAAGGCATTAAGTTATAGTATATTAAGACATAGAATTTCATTAAATTTTGAAGCTATTGCAGATGAAGTAAAAGTTGAAACAATAATAGAAGCAATAATAAAATCAATAAAAACACCATAGTTTAGTTTGGGAGAAATTTATTATGAATATGAAATATATTACAAAAGTAAGAGCTAATCTTTCAATTTATACTAAGAAAAAAACTGCAAATATTTTAGAAGGTTCATATAATTCATTATACAAAGGAAAAAGTATGAATTTTGAAGACTTAAGAGAATATGTAATTGGAGATAATGTAAAAGATATAGATTGGAAAGCATCAGCAAGATCAGATAAAATATTGATAAAACAATATATAGCAGAAAAAAAACACAATGTATTATTTATATTAGACTCTGGTAAAAAAATGCTAGCAGATACAAGAGACTTAGATTCAAAAAAAGATGTAGCTTTGATGGCAATAGGTACTATTGCATATTTAGTAGATAGACATAAAGATTCAATTAGTGCAATTTATAGAGGAAAAAATAACATAAAACTATTTCCATTTAAAACAGGATTATATAATATTGAAAAAATTCTAACTACATATGAACGAGAAATGGACACAGAAAATAATTTGGAAGATTTAATAAATTATGTTTTAAAATTCATAAGAAGAAGGATGATTATTTTTATAGTTACTGATATAGATGGCATGAATAATATTTCAGAAGAAACTTTGAAGCGTCTATCTTTGCTACATGACATAATGTTTATAAATATTTCAGATGCTTTAATGACTGGATATAACGCATTTGATTTAGATCAAGAAACATATATACCTGATTATATATTAGAAGATGAACAACTAAGAAACATAGAACTAGAAATAAAAACACGGAATATATAAAAAGACTAAAGAGAAATTCAAAAAGTATAAAATTACAGTAACAACTTTAAATAAACAGAAAGATATAGTAAATGATATATTAAAATTATTAGAAAGGCGAAAAAATGCAAACATCTATTAAATTGCAATTTTTATATGGTTATTCCAATATACCTTTGGTTATTTTTTGCTTTCTTGTTATAATATTAACAATATATTTTATTTTAAAGTGGAACAAGAATAAGAAAACAAAAACAATTAAAACAGAAAAAAAATCAGAAGAAAACATAAAAAATATTTTGGCTAAGAAGGAAAAATATTTAAAACAATTAGATAAAATTGATAACAAATATAAAAATAAGAAAATAGCTTTAAGAAAAGCTTATCAACAAATAAGTGCAACAATTAGACTATTTGTTTTTGAAGTTACAAATATCAAAACACAAAATTATTCTTTATCAGAAATAAAAGAACTAAATATGCCAGCTCTTTATGAATTAATAGAAGAATTCTATGAGCCAGAATTTGCAAGTAGGTCAGAAGGAGATTTTGAAGCTTCAATAAATAATGCAAGGAGAGTTATAGAAAAATGGAATTGATGTACCCATTTGTAACAATTATAGGTTTAATAATTGGAATATCAATATTTTTAATAAACTTTAGTAAACATAGAAAATATACAAAAGGAAAAAAAGTAGCAAATACAAAATATATAAAAGAAACTGAATATTATAAAACAAAAATGAGAAAATATAAAATTTTATCAAATTTAGTTAAAATTTTAAGTCTTGCAAATATAGTAATAGCTAGTATCCTTATTTCAAGACCTATAACAGTTGAAACAAAAAGTGAAGATAGAAAAAATAGAGACATACTTTTAGGACTAGATATATCAACTTCGCAAAGCCAAGTTAATCTTGAATTGATAGAAAGTTTTAAGAAAATAATTCCATCTATCAAAGGAGATAGAATAGGAATTGTAATTTATAATACAGCACCAATGGTATATTGTCCATTAACAGATGATTATGAATACATATATAAATGTTTTGAAACATTAGAACCTCAACTAAAGATATCAATAGCAAGTGGTGAAGATAATCTACCTTTAACATATAAACAAGGTGATGAGGAAATACCAATGATTTGGTATGGAGGAGTAGGAGCAGATTCTAATGTTAGAGGAAGCTCATTAGTAGGAGACGGATTAGCTGGAACATTATATGCATTTCCAGATTTAAAAACAGATTCAGAAAGAACAAGAATAATTATTTTTTCAACAGATAATGATGTACAAGGAACAGAAACAATTACACTTCCAGAAGCATGTGAACTTTGTAAACAATATAAAATAAATATATATGCATATTGTCCAACAGTTGAGATGAATTCACATACTTCAGACGAAAAAATAGAAAACTATAGGATGGCAATTGAACAAAACGCAAAAGGAAAATTTTATACAGGAAACTTAACTCAGATGGCACAAAATATTGTTAATGAAATAAAAGAAACTAAAAAATCATTATTAAGAACAACTAAAAAAATATATATAACTGATCATCCAGAAATATTTTTAATAAGTGCAGTGATAATATTTTCAACTTTGATTATTATAGAGAAAAGGATTAAATTATGATAATAAAACCAATTATTCCAATTTGGATAATGCTGATAATATGCGTAATCTTAGCAATTTTAGTAATAAATAATAAGGAATTAAAAGAGAAATTTTCAAATAAAGATGGTAGTGAAAAAACTAAAAGACAGAAAGAATTACATAGACATTATATTATAAGTGCAAGTATAAAAATAGTTAGTATTATTTTACTATTTTTTATTAATATGAGACCAATGATTCCTAATGGAGAAAATACAATATTAAGTTCTAATTTTAATATTTTATTTGTCATTGATACAAGTGTAAGCATGAGAGCTTTAGATTATGATAAAAATAAAGAACGTTTTGAAGGGGCAATTAATGATTGCTGCCATATTATAGACCAATTACCAAATTGTAAATTCTCTGTTATAACTTTTGGAAATATGGCACAAAGACTAATTCCATTTACAAACGATACTGATATGGTGCAAGCCGAACTAAAAGCTATAAATATAGAAAATGATTATTATGCTAAAGGTACTTCAATAAATTTAGTAAAAGATGTTTTTGAAGATACGTTAAAAAAAGAAAAAGAAAGGCAAGAAGACCAAACAAAATTCATAACATTTTTTATAACAGATGGTGAGATTACAAGAGAAGAAAATTTAGAATCATTTGCAAATATTGCACAATATATTTCAAATGGTGCAGTATTAGGATATGGAACTGATGCTGGTGGCAAAATGATAAATAGTATGTTTGAAAATGATCCAAATAATGAGGATTATTACATATTTTATTATGATGACAACTACCAAAAAAATACTGCTATTTCTAAAATAGATGAAAATACGTTAAAACAGTTAGCATCAGATTTACAAATTGATTATGTGAAAATGGATAAAACTTCTAATATAGATCATAAATTAAGAGAGATAAAAGAACAAATTTTTAATTCTCAAACAACAGAAGAAAAAATAAATTCATATCAAGACATTTATTACTATTTTGCAATACCATTAGTAATTCTTTGGATAGTAGAATTTATACTAAAAAGAAGGAGAATGTAATGAAAAAGAAAATATTAATAATATTATATATTATTTTAATATTAGCTACATTAAAATTATTATATAATAAAATTACAAATAATATTTTAATAAGCAAATATGAAAATGGAGAATATTCTGAAAAATATGCAAAAGACTTGACATTTTTAGATTTTTCACAAACTTATGTTGCAGATTATAACTATGGAAATGTATTATATAACAATGGATATTATGAAAGAGCAATAGAACAATACCAAAAAGCTCTAGACGGATTTGTTCCTAAATATAAAGAATGTAACATTAGAATAAATTATGCACTAGCAATTTGTAAAACAGTAAAAATTGATGAAGATGATCCTGATAGTGTAGAAAAAGCTATTCAAAAATATCAAACTGCAATTGATGTTCTAACAGAAGAAGAATGCGCACATAAAAATGATAGTAATGGACATAACAAAAAGGCACAAAAATTAAAAGAAGATATTGAGAAAGAAATAGAAAAACTAAAAAATTCACAGCAAAATGAACAGCAAAATAATAATAATGATGATAATGAAAATGATGATCAAGATAACCAAGAAGGAACTAAAAATCCAGAAGAAGAGCAAATATCAAACAAAATACAAGATATAAAACAAAGTGCAACACAAAGACAAAGAGAAATCGAAACTTATTTTAAAAACTATGGTTCAAATTATGACTATAGTAAAATACAAAAAAATTGGTAAAGCTAAATTATAAAGAAAATATAATATTATAAATAAAAAACCATAAACTATATGGTTTTTTATTATATAGCATCATTAAAATATTGTAGAAAATTGTCGAAACTTGCGATGAAAAAATAGTTGATAAATATTGATAAAGTAAATCATATATGCTATTATAAATATGTAATTTTTTCATTAAATAATTTTTTTAATCTAAAAAAATCCCAAAAACGAAGAATTATAGAAAAAACAGAAGAATTTTTAAGAATAGCAGCAAGTTTACCACAACAACAAACTTTACTTATAAGAGCTACTAGTATATATTATAGAAAGGAGATGTTTTTACATTTAATGAACAATATAGAAACGACATATCAGCCATATGATAAATTTTTTAGAAGATTACTATCTAATAAAATGCAAGTTGCTGGTTTATTAAATAAATATTTTAAATTTCCACAAAAGATTTCAGAAAACAATTTAGAAAGGTATCATTGTAAATTTGTAAATGCTCAATTTAAAAATAGAGAATCTGATGTGATATATAAAATAAAAAATAGTAATATTTTCTTTTTAATAGAACATCAGTCAAAAGTTGATTATAGGATGTCTCAAAGAATTGCTGAATACCAAATTGAAATAATGAAGCTAGAAAACCCTAAAAGAGAAAATAGAAAAAACATAATAATTCCACTTATTATACCATTAGTTATTTATACAAATAATGAAAACAAATGGAAGGCAGCAAAAAAATTATCAGAACTACAACCTAAAATTCGAGGTTATAAAAATTTAGGAATAGGTACATACAATATACTTGACATAAATGGATTAAAAATAGGAGAACTATTGGATGAAAAGCTATTTGCATATAGATTACTTGCACTAGAAAAAACAAAAAATGAAGTAGAACTAAATAATATATTTCAATATATATTACATACAGAGCAAGATAAAAACAACATAAACTTTTTAAAAGAAATAGCAAATTATATATATGTTTCTGTATTAAAAAATGAAAAGATTAGCAAAGAATTTATGGAAAAGGAAGAAGGTGAAAAAGAAATGAATTTTATAACTATGATAGCAGAAAAAAGAGATAGTTTTATTGAAGAAGGAAGAAAAGAAGGATTAAAAAAGGGACTAAAAGAAAGCTCAATAAAAATAGCTAAAAAATTATTAAAAAAAGGGTTAAATGTAGAAGAAATAAAAGAAATAACAGGATTAACGATAAAAGAAATTCATGAACTAAAATGCCAAAACTAAAGAATTTTTAAAGTCAGAAATGAATTCAAAAAATGTAGAAAAATATATAAAAACACCTTCGAGAATTTTCACGAAGGTATTTTAAACTACTACTAGTAAATATTAAAATAGATCAAAGAATTATACAAATTAAACCGCCACTGCCTTCATTTACAATACGCTCTAAAGTTTCTTGCAATTTAATTTGAGCATCTTCTGGCATTTTTGAAAGCTTTGTCTGTAAGCCTTCATTTACTAGAGAATGCAAACTTTTTCCAAAAATATTAGATTCCCATATTTTTTTAGGATCACTTTCAAATTCAGATAAAAGGTAATTTACTAATTCTTCTGATTGTTTTTCAGAACCAACAATAGGAGAAACTTCTGTTGTTACATTTGTTTTAATCATATGAATAGAAGGAGCTGTTGCTTTAAGCTTTACACCAAAGCGAGAACCTTGTTTTACCATTTCTGGCTCTGCAAGTTCTAATTCATCAATAGATGGAGTTACAATGCCATAACCTTTTCTATCTACTTCATCTAATGCAGATGCTATCTTATCATAACGTTTTTTAGTAGAAGAAAGATTACTAATAATTCCAAATAAATCTCCTTCATTATTAACTTCAACACCACTAATTTCAGATAAAATACTATAAAACAGTTCTTCCTTTAAATCAATTTTAATATTAACAAATCCTGAACCTAATTGTATATCTTGAACAGTGGTTGAAGCAATAATTTCTGTTTTTGCAATTTTATTTGCACAATTAGAAACATCTTTTAAAACATAAACATCATTAAAAGCATTTTGAACTTCTTGAAGCAACTCAACTTTTAACTCATGATTAAAGTCTAAACCATCTATCCATTTTGGAAATTTAATTGCAATGCGTTCAACAGGAAATTCGTATAATACTTTAGAAAAAATAGTATTGATATCTTCTAAATTTAAATTCGCACAATTCAAAGGAATTACACTTGCTTTATATTTTTCAGAAAGTTCTTCTGCTAAACGAGTAGTTTCATATGAACTAGGATCATAAGAATTTAAAATAACTACAAAAGGCTTATTTAATTCTTTTAGTTCTCTTACAACTCTTTCTTCAGCCTGAACATAATCTGACCTTGGAATATCAGTAATAGAACCATCAGTTGTCATTAAGATACCAATAGTAGAATGTTCTTCAATTACTTTTTTAGTACCGATTTCTGCAGCCTTTTCAAAAGGCATTTCTTCATCAGACCAAGGAGTTTTTACCATCCTTGGCATATCATCTTCTAAGTATCCAATTGCATTATCAACTAAATAGCCAACACAATCAACTAATCTTGTTTTAAACTTTAAATTATTATCTAAAGTAATCTCAACAGCTTCATTTGGAACAAATTTTGGCTCTGTAGTCATAATAGTTTTTCCACCAGCACTTTGTGGCAA
>CANRML010000037.1 GCA_947631725.1 uncultured Clostridia bacterium | reverse complement strand
CTACTTTATATATTGATAAGATAGAATATGTTAACTTAGATAAACTTAAGAAAAAAATTGAAAAACAAATAGATAATATGAATTTTTTTACAGGAATATTATTACCCAATAAAGATTTATCAATGGTATTGTATTCAATATATCATTTATATAATGCAACAGAAACCTTTAAAATGAATTTGGCTGAAATTGAAAAAATGAGTAAAGAAGGAAAAATTAATGATAATATAAAGAATGATAAAAAGGTAATTCAATATTTTCAATATATTTTTAAAGTTAAGAAAATTTTCAATCCAAAAGAGTATACATTAAATTATTATAGACAATATATATTTTGGGAAACGGTAATTAATGGAGGATTACTATTTAATTACAAATTAGCAGCCAAACTGTTAAAACACTCATTAAGCGAAATAGGTGAAGATTCAAAAACATATAACGTAACAGATAAACAGATAATTGAAGATATAAAAAAGGATGTAGATTTTATAAAAAAAATAGATGAAATAATAAAAGAACATTGCAAAGAACAACATTTTAAGACTGAAACTATAGGGGAAAAAGAAACATTTGCTTTTGAAAACAGCACAGATTTTAAATTTGCAATACATAATGCAGAGATAATTGTAGAAGGGACTAGAAATAAAGAAAACAATTGGGATTTAAATATAGAAATATTGGACAGATTTGATTTTACGGATTTTATTTTTCCTGAAGAATATAATGATAAATATAAAGAAATTAATCAAAATGAAAATAAAACATCAATACAAAAAGCAGTTAGTGATGTAAAAAATGGGGTAGGATATTCTTTAAATAATATGGCATTAATATCTGTACAATATGGAGTATTAAAAGAATACGATGTAAAAATACACTTTAATATGTATAACTATGGAAAAGAAGGTGATTAGCATGATTAAAAATATTTTAGTAATTATGCTAATATTGCTTGCAATAATATTTATATATCCTATACAAACTGCTATAGTACCAGCTGTAGTAAGTATATTTATGAATAATAATTCAGATTCTAATTTAATAAGAGGTTTTGGGGAGGTGAGAATTGAGAGTTACGAAAGATGTGAAAAAATAGGAACTGAAGCTTATGGCGAATGTTATGCTATATATTTTAATGAAGAACAAGCAAATAAAATTAAAATGCAAATAAACAATGATGAGAACTGGACAAGTAAACCATTTAAGGATAAATTTATTGATGATTATAAAAAATTTAATATAAATAATTTGGGAGAATCATACTATTATTTAGTTGAAATTGATAGAGATTATAATATTATAGAAACAAATCGAGATATATTGGATAATAGAAAAATAGAGTGGTATAAAACAGCAATTTATAATAGTAATAAAAAAATATTATATTATTATTGTAAACATTATGAAAAATAGTATTTATATAAAGAGTTTTAATAAGTAGGCTAAAAAATAAAACTAAAATATTAACTGCAATGAACGGCGCATAATACAAGAAAGTGGAGTCGCAGCACCAGCTGGTGGACAGATTTTTTCTGAAATATTGCCATATATGGAAGTTAGTCAAGGAAATAAAGAAGAATTAGAAGCTGTAGAAGAAGTAAGTGTACCAAATATAATTGGACTATCAATAAAGGAAGCGGAAAAAATATTGAAAGAGACAGGATTAGAATTAAGTATTGAAGGAATTACAGAAGAAAACCAAGAAACAGTAGATAAAGAAAATACAATAATTAAAGAACAAACTCCAACTGAAGGAATAAAAATAAATAAAGGAAATAAGATTTTTATAAAATATTAAAACTGAAGGATGTATATATTTTGAAAACAAAGTGAAAGATTTGCAAAATTGCTGCAAATCTTTCACTTTATTTTTTTATTATACCACAGGCAATTTTATTTCCAGAATTCCCACTTGGCTGAGAAGTAAAATCATCTGCAGAGTCATGAATAATAATTGTTTTTCCTAAAATATCTTTTATTTTAAATTTATTGATTAAAACACGCATATAGCAATAACCATTATTTTCAACTAATGGAGGTAAGTCTCCTATATGAAAAGGATGTGGACAATTGGTAGAATTTAAATGAGATTTACTATTTGCAAATTCATCACTTGAATTTCCACTACAAGAATTACCTTCATGAATATGAAACCCAAAAAATCTACCAGTACATTTATCTTTAGACTGTGGTAAATTATTAACTTTTGCAGTTAAAATCACACCATTTTTTGTTTCTCTAAAGGTAACAATTCCATTAACTTTAGGGTACTTTTTCCCACCTTTTATAATTGCTTTTGCATTATTAAAAATGTTTGTAAACAAATTAAACACCTCTTAACATTATATTCATGGCAATAAATAATGTTAAACAACAATATTAAATTAAATATTATTTTATCAAATGAAATACTAAATTTTTCTTGAAAAATAAAAGCCTATCCATAGAAAATTTGAATAAATGCGTAAAATATGGTATAATTAAAGAGATGGCAAAAGCCATAAATAAAATAAAAGGAGAAAAACAAATGACCCAAAGAGAACTAAGGAGAAAGCAGCAAGAAATCGAGAAGAAAATAGCAGTAATGAGAAAAAAGCGGAAAAAGAGAGACAGAGTACTGCTAATTATCGAAATAGGAACTCTTCTAACTATTGTTGTAATGGCAATTAGTAGTGGAGCATATTCCAAGACCTCGTACGTACTGGCAGAAGAAAAACTCAAAATGAAGTTTGAACCTGAAACGGAAACAGAAACAGAAACAGAAACGGAGACAGAGACAGAAACGGAAACAGAAACGGAGACAGAGACAGAAACAGAAACAGAAGAACCTGAGTGGGAATACTTAGGCGAGTTCGAAATTACCGCATACTGCCCGTGCTATGCATGTTGCGGACAATGGTCTGGCGGACCAACTAGGTCTGGGGTTATGCCTCAAGAAGGAGTTACAGTTGCTGCTGACTGGGATGTACTTCCAGAAGGTAGTCTTATCGACTTAGGAAATGGTGAAACACGGATAGTTCAGGATACCGGAGGAGGTGTCAATGGTAACCATATAGATATCTATATGAGTGACCATCAATCTGCAGTAAATTGGGGCGTCCAATATAGAGATGTTTGGCTCTATGTTGGAGAATAATTAAGCAAGGAGAAAGCAAATGCAACTCCTTGCTTTCTCCTTTTATATAGGCAAAATATCGACAAAAATCAACAAATATGATATAATAACAAAGCAAATATTAATGAAGGGGATGAGAAAAATAGAGAAGGCAAAAGCAGTAGGAAAAGAAATAATAGATATACTAAAAAATAATATATTGTTTTTTATAGGAATAGCACTACTAGTATATAAAAGCGTATTTTTAAATGCTTTATTAGGTTTAGAAATTAAAATAGATGTTATTTTTTATATGTTACTTGTAGCATTATTTATTATGTGTCCAATAATAAATAAGAAAAATAAATTTGCATATATTTACTTAAATATCATTTATGCAATTATAACTCTAATTATATATGCAGACTTTCTTTATTATAGTTATTCAACAAATTTCTTATCATTTTATCAAATAGAAAATTTGCAATATGCAAAAGAAATAGGAAATGGATTAATATGTATTATAAATATAAAAAATATAGCAATGTTTTGGTTTGACAATATTATTTTAGCAATTCTAAGTTATATATTATATAGAAAAACAGAAAGCACAAGTTATTCTAATAAAATAGGAAAAGCTATTGCAATTATTATAATAATTTTATTAAATATTTATAATGTACAAGCCAAAATAAATGAAATATATACATCAAAATCATATAACAAATCACTCATTGTACAAAATGCCTCTATATATTACTACCACTATGGAGATGCAAAAGAATATATTTCAAATATGTTTTCAAAAGAAAAGATAAATGAAGAAAAGTTAAAAAACATATATGATGAATTTAGCAAAGAAAAAGTAAATCCTAGCCAATATAAAGGAATTACAAAAGATAAAAATGTAATAATTTTACAATTAGAAAGTTTAAACGGATATGTCATAGATAAAAAAGTAAATGGAAAAGAAATTACACCAAACTTAAATAAATTTTTTAGAGAAAATATCTGCTGTAGAGATATGTATAATCAAGGATTAGGAACAACAGCTGATTCTGAATTTGAAATGGAAAATTCAATGTACCCATTAGAAAATGGATATGTATTTCAAAAGTATTCTAAAAATAATTGGCTAGATATTTTTTCTACTTTAAAAAATAATGGATATTATACTTCATTTATGCATCCTAATACTAGCACTTTTTGGAACAGAGATGAGGTATATAATTCAGGATATCACATTGATGAGTATAATGATATAGGAGCATTTCCTAATATTGAAAAAGCAGGAGAATTTTATTCAGATGAAGGCTTTTTCGAAGAAGCGGTTGATATTATGAATAAATATGATAAAAAGTTTTGTACAACATTAGTTAGTGTAACAACACATATTCCATTTTATTTAGATGGCGTTTCTAATATTGAAGAAAAATTAAGCATTACAGAAAAAGATATGGAACAATATGAAGATGACACATTTAGACGTTATTTAATGTCTTGCAATTTCGTAGATTATGCATTTGGAAAATTTCTAGACAAATTAGAAGAAACAAAACTTTTAGAAAATAGCATTTTAATTGTATATGGAGACCATGGAGCAGGACTAACGACTTCTGATCAAATTGCAAAATTATATCAAGAAAATAAAATGGATTATAATGAATTTGAAGACAAAATAAAAGATATTCATATACCATTTGGAATAAAAATACCAGGAATATATGAACATAGTGAAATAAAAGAAGCAAAGCAAAAAATAGATATTAAGCCTACAATATTAGAGTTGTTAGGAGAAGAAGATAAATTTTCTATGGGAAATTCTATTTTTTCAGAAAAAGATGTAACTTTTATAAAAGGACTAGGGTATATAACAAGTAAGTATTATTATATAAATGGAAAATACTATAACAGAGAAACTTTAGAAGAAATAGAAGAAAACCAAGAATTAAAAGACATGGCACAAAAAATGGAAAATGAAATTTATTTATCAGATTCTATTATAAAAAACAACCTACTAGAACTAAAATAAAAATATTGACGATTTGATAAAAAAATGGTATAATATGCTATATAATGGTAAAAATTGTAGGAAAGAGGGTACTATATGAAGGTCACATTTTTTTCTAATTTTTTAACACATCACCAAGTACCATTTTGCTTAGAAATGCAAAAAAAACTAGGCGATGATTTTAAATTTGTATCAACAGAAAAAATATTTCAGTGGCGTTTAGATATGGGATTTCAAGACTTGGACAAACAATATGATTTTGTAGTTAGAGCCTATGAAAATGAAGAAATGAATAAAAAAGCAAAAGAATTAGCTTTAGATAGTGACATAGTAATGATTGGTTCAATACCAGATGATTACATAGAAGAACGATTAAAACAAGATAAAATAACATTTAGGTATAGATATAGAATTTTCCTATTTACAGACGGATTTTGGAAAACAGTATTTAATAAAGAAAAATTAAAATTATTGTATCAAAGACATATAAAATATAGAAAAAACAAAAATCTATATATGTTATCTGCAAATGCTTATGGAGCAAATGATTTCAACCGATTCGGGATGTATAAAAATAAAATATATAAATGGGGATATTTTCTAGAAAATCAAAAATGTGATATAGAAAAACTAATAGATAAAAAAGAAGAAAATGAAAAAATAGAGCTTGTTTGGGTTGCAAGGTTTATAAAATGGAAACACCCAGAAGTAGCCTTAAAATTAGCTAAAAATCTAAAAAAACAAGGTTATGATTTTGAGTTAAAGATGCTAGGCACAGGAGTTTTAGAAGAGAAAATAAAAAATATAATTCAAAAAGAACATTTAGAAGATGTTGTAAAAATTATAGGTCAAGTTCCAAGCACAGAAGTAAGAAAATATATGGAAAAGGCGAATATTTTTCTTGCAACAAGTGGCAGTGCAGAAGGATGGGGAGCTGTTGTTAACGAAGCAATGAGTGCAGGCTGTGCAGTAATTGCTAATAGAAGGATGGGTTCAGTACCATATTTGATAAAGCAAAACAAAAGTGGTATAATGTATAATACTTATAAAGAATTAGAAGAACAAGTAAAAAGGGTAATAAATGATAAGGACTTAAGAAAAACATTGGGAATAAATGCATATGAAGTAGTAAATAAAAAATGGACAAGCGAAAACGCAGCAAATAACTTGCTTAAACTATTTGATGCAACTGTCAAAGGGAAGGAGATTGAAATAGAAGATGGACCAGCAAGCAGAGCAAAAAAATACAAATACACAAAAAAGATTTAGTGTATTAATAACAGCATATAACATCGAGGACTATATAGAAAGAGCGATAACAAGTGTAGTAAATCAAACATTAAAAAATATTGAAATTATAGTAGTTAATGATTGCTCAACAGATAAAACAGGTGAAAAAATCGAACAAATGAAAAAATCGCATAATGATATCATATATATTGAACGTAAAATAAACAAAAAAATTGGTGCAACAAGAAATGCAGCATTAGATGCAGCAACAGGAGAATATATTATATTCTTAGACGGAGATGATTATTTATCAAATAATAAAGTATTAGAAAAACTAGACAAAGTAATAGGAAAAGATAAAGTAGATGTTGTATATTTAGGATTTAAAATAGAAGGAAATAGGGAAGAACTAGTAATACCAACACCAGAAACTTGTACTAAAACATATAAAGCTGCAACAGACCAATATCCTAATGTATGGAGTAAATGCTGGAGAAGAGAATTCTTAGAGAAAAATAAGATTAGATTTCCAGAAGGTAGACTTTATGAAGATGTATTATTTGTATATAGAGCTGTTATGAAATCAAATAGCTATAAAATAGCAGATTTTGTTGTTCATAATTATATTAGTGGAAGAAAAGGAAGCATAACAACTAAGATTGGACTAAAAAATGTAGAAGATACAATACAAAATTTGAAAGACTTAGAAAAAATGAGAAAACAAGAATATACAGAAGAAATAGACATCATCATAAAAAAAGAAGTAAAGATGTGTAAAAAAAGACTAGATGATGCAATAAAAGCAATATATAAAAGCAATAACAAGCAAGGAAAATAACCTTGTTTGTTTTTTATTAAAAAAGTATTGACAGAATATAATATTTTTGATAAAACATAAGAAATAAAATTTTAGGAGGAAAATATGAAACATTTAATTGATATTAAAGACTTAACAGTAGATGAAATAGACGAACTAATAAAAGTAGCCAAAGATATTATGCAGTTTCCTGACAAATATTCAGAGAAATGCAAGCATAAGAAATTGGCTACTTTATTTTTTGAGCCAAGTACAAGGACAAGACTTAGTTTTGAATCAGCAATGATGGAATTAGGAGGAAATGTAATAGGTTTTTCAGAGGCATCTTCAAGTTCAACTGCAAAAGGAGAAAGCGTATCAGATACAATTAGAGTTGTTGGAGGATATGCTGATATTATAGCAATGAGACATCCAAAAGAAGGAGCACCACTAGTTGCATCAATAAAATCAACTATACCAATTATAAATGCAGGAGATGGAGGACATAACCATCCAACACAAACATTAACAGACTTATTAACAATATCTTGTGAAAAAAACAGATTAGATAACTTAACAATAGGATTATGTGGAGACTTAAAATTCGGAAGAACTGTACACTCACTAATAACTGCAATGGTAAGATATAAAAATATAAAATTTGTATTAATCTCACCAGAAGAATTAAAAATTCCAGATTATATAAAAGAAGAAGTCCTTGATAAAAATAATATTGAATATACTGAGACAAATGATATTGAAGAACATATGGAAAAACTAGACATTTTATATATGACAAGAGTACAAAAAGAAAGATTTTTCAATGAAGAAGATTATGTTAGATTAAAAGATTATTATATTCTAAATAAAAGCAAACTAGAAAAAGCAAAATCAGATTTAGCAATTTTACATCCTCTACCAAGAGTAAATGAAATATCAACAGAAGTAGATGATGACCCAAGAGCATGTTATTTTAAGCAAGCAAGATATGGAAAATATATAAGGATGGCACTAATTTTAAAATTATTGGAAATAAAATAGGAGGATCTTATGAATATAGATAGTATTAAAAATGGAATTGTAATTGATCATATAAAAGCAAAAAAAGGGATGGAAATATATAAAGCATTAAATCTAGGAGAATTAGATTGCTCAGTTGCAATTATTACAAATGCAAAAAGTAAAAAAATGGGAAGAAAAGATATTATCAAAATAGATAAAAAAATCGATTTGGATTTAGATATTTTAGGATATTTGGATTCTAATATTACTATAAACATTATTCAAAATAATGAAAGAGTAGAAAAATACCATGTAGAATTGCCAAAAGAGATTGTAAATATTGCAAAATGCAAAAATCCAAGATGTATTACATCTAGTGAAAATGAATTGCAACAAATTTTCATACTAACAGATAAAGAGAAAAAAATATATCGTTGCAAATATTGTGAGACTATGAAGGAAGAATAATATTAAAATAGGCGAAGTAGCCTATTTTTTGTATAAAAATGACTTAAAAAAAGTATCAATAATATTTTCAAAAAAATTACTAAAACCCTATACAAAAAATAAAAAAAGATATATAATATACTAGAATTGTTGGCAAAATTTTGCTGACAACAGATAAAAAAATGAGAGGATGATTCTAAATGGAATTAAAACGATTATTAGTAGGGTTAGAAGGCCTAAAAGTAAAAGGAGATTTAGAAAAAGACATCAAAGGATTAGACAAAAACTCAAAAGAAATTAAAGAAGGATACTTATTTATAGCAATAAAAGGATTTTCAACAGATGGACATACATTTATCCAAGATGCAATAAAAAATGGTGCAACAGCAGTTATGATAGAAGAAGGATGTGATTTAAAATCATTAAAAATACCAGAAGATGTTACAATAATTATGGCAAAAGATACAAGAGAAGCTTTAGCAATTTGTGCATCTAACTTTTATGGAAATCCATCAGCAAAATTAAAACTAATAGGTGTAACAGGAACAAAAGGAAAAACAACAACAACATTTATGATAAAAGAAATATTAGAAAAAGCAGGTAAAAAAGTTGGCTTAATAGGAACAATAGCAACATATATAAATGGAAGGAAGATAAAAGATAGTGATAGAACAACACCAGAAAGTTTAGAACTACAACAACTATTTAGTCAAATGGTAGATGAAGGTGTAGAAGTTGTTGTAATGGAAGTTTCTTCACAAAGTTTAAAATTACATAGAGTAACAGGATGCCAATTTGATATAGTATTATTTACTAATTTTTCAGAAGATCATATTAGTAAAAACGAACATCCAGACATGGAAGATTATTTCAAATCTAAATTAAAATTATTTCAAATGTGCAAAACAGGAATTGTAAATGTAGATGACTTGCATGGAGCAAAAATTCCTAATTTATTTCCAGATAGTAATATTACAACATATGGAATTGATAATTTTGCAAATGTTTTGGCAAAAGATATTACAATTACAAATGCATATGTTGATTTCAAAGTAAAAATAACAGATAGAAACGAAAGAATAAAAACAGGAATACCAGGAAGATTTAGTGTATATAATTCATTAGCTGCTATTTGTGTAGCAAAGAAATTTGATATATCACCAGAGATTATAAAAGAAGCATTATTAGAAGTTAGAGTACCAGGAAGATCAGAACTTGTAAATAACAAAAAAGAATTAACAATTATGATAGATTATGCTCACTCACCAGAAAGTCTACAAAATATCTTACAAGCAACAAAAAGTTATACTCGTGGTAGAGTAATTTCTGTATTTGGATGTGGTGGAGATAGAGACAGTGGAAAAAGACCAATAATGGGTGAAATTTCAGGTAAAATAGCGGATTATACTATTATTACATCTGATAACCCAAGAACAGAACAGCCTCAAAAAATAGTAGAGCAGATAGAAGAAGGCATGAAAAAGACTAAAGGAAAATACGAAGTTATTGTAGATAGAACAGAAGCAATTGAAAAAGCTATTAGTATGGCAAATAAAAGAGACATTATAATATTAGCTGGAAAAGGGCATGAGCCATATCAAGAAATAAATGGTGTAAAATATCCATTTGATGAAAGAATTATTGTACGTGAAATAATAGAAAAAATGGAAGAAAAATAAATAAATTATAATAAGATAGAATAAAATATACAAAGTAGCAAATACGAAAGGTTTGATAAAATTGAATTTTGAAATAGAAGTATTGCTTGTCTCATTTGCAATATCAATTATACTAGGGATGATAACAATACCAATATTAAGAAAACTAAAAGTAGGGCAAATAGAAAGAGACGATGGACCTGCATCACATTTAAAAAAACAAGGAACTCCAACAATGGGAGGAATAATTATCATCATATCTATGATAATTGGAACAATTGCAACAACTGTGTATCTATATGCAACTAATCAAGAAACATTGGCACAGCAAATAATACCAATGTCATTACTTACCATAGGCTTTGGAGCAATTGGATTTATTGATGACTATAAAAAACTAGTATTAAAAAATACAGAAGGTTTAAAGCCAAGTTATAAAATGCTAGGACTATTAGTTATATCTGTTGCATATGTATTATATTTAGTAGAAGGTGCAAAAATAGGAACACAAACATATATCCCTATACTAAAAACATATATTGTGTTACCAATGTATGTATATGTACCAGCTGCTATATGTGTTGTCCTAGCAACAACAAATGCAATAAATTTAACAGATGGAGTAGATGGTTTATCTTCAAGTATTTCTGTAATCATTATAACTTGCTTGACAGTTATTGCAATGTTACGTGGTGTAGTAGAAATGTCTGTGTTTGGTAGTATTGTAATAGGTTCTATTCTAGGATTTTTAATATTTAACTTACATCCAGCAAAAGTAATTATGGGAGATACAGGTTCTCTTTTAATAGGTGGAGTTATTTCAGCAATTGTACTATATTTGAAAATGCCACTAATTTTGCTAATTATAGCATTGATACCAGTAATAGAAACAATATCTGTTATTATGCAAGTTGCATACTTCAAAAAAACTGGAAAAAGAATATTTAAAATGGCACCATTACACCACCATTTTGAATTATCAGGATGGAAGGAAAATAAAATTGTTATAGTATTTAGTATTGTAACTTTAGTTTTATGTGTTATTGGATTAAAAGTGATATAAACAAAGGAAGGAGACTAATATGGCAAAGAAAAAATCAGGGA
>CANRML010000036.1 GCA_947631725.1 uncultured Clostridia bacterium | reverse complement strand
GGTGTGCCCAGGCGGACTCGAACCACCATCGGTCGCTTAGGAGGCGACTGCTCTATCCTGCTGAGCTATGAGCACATCTTCTAATATACTATATCAAATTTCTGTAAATTTGTAAATCCCTATTTTTCTAATTAATAAATATAAAAACACTTTAATTAGCATTTGCATATACTAATTAAAGTGTTTTATCTCATATTTTTACAATTAATACATTGATACTTCAACAATTTTAAATGTTGCATTTTTAATAGCTGCTAAATCATCAGAAGATACAAACTCAAAAGCTTTAAATTCCTGGCTTTGTCCTGCATTTAAGTTGTTAGCATAAACGTAGTCTGTTGTTATTCTTGAACCATCACTATTTACCGCTTCAATTTGAATGCTAAAAGATTTGTTTTCATTACTTTTGTTTGTAACTTTTACTGGAAGTTTTGTGTCTGTTGTGTATTGTTCTTTTATTGCTTCAAAATTTCCTATTGTAACATCTGCATAATTAGCCAATATCTCATCTGTTTTTGTCCCTGTTACTACACCAACATTGTCATTAATTTCATTTACTGCATTATTTAAAGTATTAACAACTGCCTTTTGTGATTGATAAATTACAAAAATTGATATTACACAGATAATAATGCTCGCTATTGCCATGCCTTGGCTAGCCTTTTTTATTAATGAAATTATTGCAAAGATACCTCCTATTAGTGCCAAAATAAATGATATGTTGTTTACTATTGGAATAAATGAAGTACATAATGCAATTATTCCTAATACTAAACCTGCTGTTGCAAATCCACTTTTGTTAGCTTCTTCCATAAAATCCCCCCTTTTTATATTTTTATTAAAAGACATGACAAAAAGAAAGCCATGTTGTAAAATACAAGGCTTTCTTGCACGCATAAAAATCCCTATTTAATTTAATACGGTCATTTATTAATGGTCTTGTGTGTGTGTGTGTGTGTGTACAGTTGCAAGGGATTTCAACATTTTCATCCTTCTCCTTTAACTTTATGTTTTCGTTATATCATACTACTATAATTTTTTCAAGTGCTTTTGAGAAACTTTTCTATCCAAAAATTTACAATTAGTTAATGAATATATTTTACTCTGTTACAACTTTTTCCATAGCTTGTTTTAAGCTTGCAAGTTTTTCATTTGCATCTTGTTCAGTTTTTCCTTTTACTCCCATGTATATCTTAATTTTTGGTTCTGTTCCAGAAGGACGAACACAGCACCAACTATTATTTTCTAATTCATAATACAATACATTTGATTTTGGAAGTCCAGTTTTTGATATTTCTCCTGTTTGCATATCTTTCACATAATCTATAGATACATCTTTAAATTTTAAAACTTTTAATCCACCTATTTCTGTAATTTCTTTTTGTCTTGTTCTTGTCATCATATCTTGAATTTCTTTTGCACCTTGTATGCCTTCCCTAACAATTGCAATTAGTCCTTCTTTATAATATCCATATTTTTCATAAATATCTATCATTGCATCCCATAATGTTTTTCCTTCAGATTTTGCATAGCAAGCTGCTTCGCAAAGTGCCATTACAGCTGCAATTCCATCTTTATCTCTAGCATAATCTCCAATTAAGCATCCATAGCTTTCCTCAAATCCGAATACATATTTATTTTTTCCTGTCTCTTCTGCTTTTCTCATAACAGCACCAATATTTTTAAATCCTGTTAATACTTCATATATATCTAAATTATATTGTTTTGCAATAGCAAATGCTAGATTTGAAGATACAATAGTCGTGATAAACATCCCATTAGAAGGTAAAATTCCCTTTTCATACATTTGAGAAATACGATATTCTGCAATAAGTAATGCTGACATGTTTCCTGTATAATCCATATATTCTCCAGTTTTATTATCTTTTGCAAATATCCCTAATCTGTCTGCATCAGGGTCATTTGCTAGAATAACATCTGCATCTACTGTTTTTGCTAATTCTAATGCTAACTTAAATGCTTTTGGATCTTCTGGATTTGGGTAATCCACAGTTGGGAAATTTCCATCTGGTTCTTTTTGTTCTGGTACTACATATAGATTTTGTATTCCTATTTCTTTTAATAGTCTTTCTGCAATTGTATTTCCTGTTCCATGTAATGGTGTATATACTACTTTTAATGTTTTTCCTTGTTCTTTTACAACCTCTGGATTTAATACTAAACTTTTTAATTTCTCAATATATTTATCATCCATTTCTGTGCTAATTATATGAAACAATCCTGTTTTTTCCGCTTCTGCTCTTGTTATCATTTTTATTTCTGAATAATTTTTTACTGCTTTTACCTGTGCAATAATATCTGCATCTCTAGGTGCAATAATTTGTGCTCCATCATCCCAATACACCTTATATCCGTTATATTTAGGAGGATTATGACTTGCTGTTATCATAACTCCTGCAGTACATCCAAGTTCACGTACTGCAAATGACAACTCTGGAACAGGTCTTAGATTATTAAATAAATATGTCTTTATTCCATTTGCATTTAGTATAAGGGCAGTTTGCTCACTAAATTCCTTTGACATTTTTCTAGAGTCATAACTAATAGCTACTCCCTTTTCTCCGAGTCCCTTGTGAAATAATATAATTTGCTAATCCCTGTGTTGCTTTCCCTACTGTATATTTATTCATACGGTTTGTTCCTGCACCTATAACACCTCTTAATCCAGCAGTTCCAAATTCTAATTCTTGATAAAATCTGTCTTCGATTTCCTTTTCGTCATTTCTTATTGCTAATAACTCATTTTTAGTCTCCTCGTCAAATTCTGGGCTTTCACACCATCTCTTGTACTCTTGTAAATAATCCATCTTATATCCTCCTTTTAAATTATTTTTTAAAAAAAGCTATATAAGACTTACGTTTTATATAGCTCCCTTCTTTTTAATCTATATTATGAAATTTTTTATATAAATTTCTTGCTGTTTTTGGGCAATCTACACCAACACTATCTGCATTTTTTACAGGTGCAAATTCTTCTTCTCTTTTTACTCTTAAAATTGCCATATCGTCAACTTCCCCAAAAGCGTCAAATAAAAATGCTTCAAATTTATATGCGTTTGGCGAATCTGGAACAATTAAATTTCCTTCATGATCAATATATGATGCTTTTTTATATGCCATATGATATGGTAATGGTGTTGCTCCCATCCTTTCAATAGCAGATACATTGAATAAATTGCACAATATATGTGATTCTCCATAAATCAATTCACCATCTTCATCTTTTGCTTCTGCCATTTCATCAGTGATTTCTGTATATTCTATTACATTAGGTTTTCCATTTCTTCTGCAAAATACTCCTACTTTTTCTTTTGGATTTGCTTTTACAACTGATTTACAAGCAACTGTTACGCCTTTATCAATAGCAATTCCCATTAAAACAGGGTCTACCATTTTTACTAGGCAGTTATCAACTCCACCTATGAATACCCATTCTACTCCTAATTGCTTCATCTTTTCTATCATATTATTTTTTACAAGAGCTTCATAAATTCCGCCATGTCCATCTGCTGCTAATTTAACCATCCCATCTTCTCCAATAAGGATTTTTCCCTCTGTATCCATCATAGGTAATTCTCCTTGATTAAAGAAAAATATATTTTTGTCTTTTTGATATCCAAAAAATCTATGTTTTTCAAAAAATTCAACTGTCTGTTTATTATTTTCTTTGCTTGTCATTATAAACCAAGGAATTGTCACATTATATTTTTTTCCTTCTTCCTTTAAGCTATCACTTAATAACTCAAATAAAGATTTGTGAGAGTCTAAACCTATATCATATGTTCCTTTTGGTCCATTATGTCCTAATCTAGTTCCTTGTCCTCCAGCCATTGTAACAGCAGCTAATTTTCCCTCTTGTATTGCTTTTTTTCCTATTGTTTCATAATATTTATAATCATCATATAATTTACTTTTGTCTAAATAATCCATTGGTGTGATTTCATCTTGTTTTGTCATAGCTTCATTTTTTGTTGATTCATATAAATAATTCATTAATTCAAAGTCTATATTTTGGATTTGTTTTAATAATTCTTGTTTTTTATTTTCATCTAATTTATCATATCCATTTAATAAGTGCTCTTGATTATATTTTTTTAATTCTGCTTTTATTTCTCCTAAATTTTTGTCCATCCATATCTTCCTCTCTTTTTTTGCTAATATATAATATAACAAAAAATTTACGATTTGTAAAGAGTTTTTTTTCATAATATAAAAGGCTGAAAACTCAGCCTTTCCGTAGTTACATATCTATTTTCCCTATTGTATTTAGTATTCCATCATATCCTTTTACAATTTCACCCATTTCTTTTGCTACTTCTTGCACTTGATAACAATGAATTGTTTTTGCATTTGAATTTATATTTTTAATTTGATTTTCCATTAAATTTATATAATCTTTGCTTCCTTTTATAAATATAGTTTGTTCTTGTAATTTTTCTTCTTTAAGATTTTCTATTTTTTCTTCAGTACTTTTATTCCAACCTATTTTCATAATTTCATTTTTATCATTTTCATCTAAATTTGTTCTATTTAATACTGTTTTTACTGTTTCTTCTAAATTATTTTCTGTGAGAATTACAATTTTGTTCTTATCTTTTATTTCTTTTTGAATAAAAGGAATACTAATCATTTCAAAATGATAGTCACTTGCATAAAAAGAACATAGTCTTTCTCTTTTATCTCCTCGTGCTATATTATATTCTGATTCTACCATAAAATATCCACCCTTTCGCTTTTTGAAAGCTTTTTCTTTTGATTTAATTTGTGTCACTTCCAAATTTTACCATTTTTACATCAATATGTCAATAATATTTCAAATAAAATTCATCGTGTTTTTTCGACATCATAATTCGCCATTTTTTTTAAATTTTTTTTGTATAAAATTTTCTAATTTGGTAATAATTAAAGTAAAGAATATTTTTCAAAAAAAGTACATAGGAGGAAATCAATGAAAAATAAAACAAAATCAAAAATAAAAATGATACTTATACTTACCTTTTTACTATTTTTATATACAACTGTTTGTGCATTTTCTTATGCAGATACAACTTGTTCAGAAATAAGTGACAGTGTTTTTAGATTACATGTTTTAGCAAACAGTGATAGCAAGGAAGATCAAAATTTAAAATATCTAGTAAGAGATAGTTTATTAAATTATATGAATTCATTATGCAGTAATACAAAAACAAAAGAAGAAGCTATTTCTATTGCTAGTGAGCATTTATCTGATTTTAAAGAATTAGCCAAAAAAACTATTGTTGAAAATGGTTATTCATATGATGTAGATGTACAAATAGGAAATTTTGAATTTCCTACAAAAACATATGGTGATATCGCTCTTCCTGCAGGATACTATGATGCTTTACGTGTTACAATAGGTGAAGCTAAAGGACAAAACTGGTGGTGTGTGATGTTTCCACCATTATGCTTTATTGATGTAACTTCAGGAGTTGTTCCAGATGAATCAAAAAATTTATTGAAGGAAAATATGACAGAAGAAGATTTTGCTTTAGTTTCAGAAAGCAAAGTAAATGATGGGATTTCTTTTAAATTTAAGTTACTTGAATTTTTTGCTGGTAATGGATTTATAACAGCAAAAAAATAGAGCAGATTTTATTTAATTTCTGTTCTTTTTTATTTGAAACTCTTAGGCTTGACTGCGTTTTGTCGAATTTTGTCAAAAAGTTTTTCTTGACAAATATTGGTAATTATAGTATAATCAAAAACGGTTAAGGGTAGTCCTTAATTATTGATTCATTATTTTATTAAAGTTATGGCAATTAAAATTTTATTATTTATTTCTTTATTTTTCATAATAAAAAAAATAATTATTAAAAAATTGGCAAAAAAAATTTTAAAGCAGATTGAAAAACTTTAAAATTATTATTTGTTATATTAAATTGTATTTAATTTTGTAGAGAATATTATTTAAAATTCGTTTCTTTTATATTTCCCCCAAAAAAAGAAATTATATTTTGCATCAGTCCCTTTTATTATATATTATATAAGATGCGTTCATTTCCGTTATATATTCTCTACAATAATATATATTATTTATGATAAGTTTCACCATTTAAAATTTTAAAACTCCTAAAAATTTGTTCTAAAAGAAATACACGAATTAATTGATGTGGAAATGTTAATTTTGAAAAAGATATTGAACTATTACACATTTCTAGAAGATTTGTTGTTATCCCTAAAGAACCTCCAATAATAAAAGAGATGGAACTTGTCGTAAGTGAGAGTGTATCAATTGTTTTAGCAAATTCTTCAGAAGAAAGTTGTTTACCTTTTAAATCTAAACATATTAAATAACTATCTTTTGGAAGATGCTTTATAATATTGTTGCACTCTTTTTCTTTAATTATTTTGCCTTCATTTTCTGTTGCCTTATCAGGGATTTTTTCATCTGGTAATTCAATAATATTTAATTTGCAATATTTAGATAATCTTTTACTATATTCTTCTATTGCATCTTTTAAATATTGTTCTCGTAATTTTCCAATACAAATAATATTAATTGTAAGCATAAATATCTCCTAAACACAAATTTCTTTACTTGTTGTATCTCTTCCAGCAATAGAAAGTGATAATGAATTTTCTTTATAATTATTTTTTATTAGTTGTTCTACTACTGTTTTATATGCAAGTTCTGGAAAATTGCTTTCTTTACTTAGATGTCCTAACATAACTTGTTTTAAGTTACAATTAAGTAATTGCGAAATAGTTTTTCCAGCCTCTTCGTTTGACAAATGTCCTGTGGGTCCTGCAATACGGCTTTTTAATATATATGGATAATGTGAATACATTAAAACTTCTGGTTCATAATTGGATTCTAGTAAAATAAAACTACTTTCTTGCAAATTTTTTAAAATTCCTGTTGTCATATGTCCAATGTCTGTTGCAATGCTCATTTTTTTGTTTCCTTTTGAAATATTAAATCCACAAGGATTTACAGCATCATGAGGAATACTAAATGGTTTTATTTCTAAATCATTTATTTCAAATTTTTCTTCTATTGTAAATATATGAATATTTTTTTCTGGTATTTTTTCCTTTTGTTTTGGCATAGCATCAAATGTTTTCTTATTTGCAAAAACTGGTATATCAAATTTTTTTGCAAATGTTCCTAGTCCTTGTATATGGTCTGTATGTTCATGAGTAATTAGTATTCCGTCTATTTCATTTGGAGCAATATCCAAATCTAATAATGCATTTTCTACTTTTTTTGAACTAACTCCTACATCTACTAGTAATTTTGTATTTTCTGATTTTATAAATAAACTATTTCCACTACTACCGCTGAATAAACTATAAAAATTCAACATAATTTTTACTTCCTTTGTATACTATTCTTTTACTCTTTCAATTTGTGCTCCAATATTTCTAAATCTTTCTTCTATGTTTTCATATCCTCTGTCTATATGCTCTAAATTATATATTTCTGTTGTACCTTCTGCTGCTGCTCCAGCAATAATTAGTGCTGCTCCAGCACGTAAATCTGTTGAATATACAGGGGCTCCACTTAATTTTTCAACACCTTCAAAAATAGCTGTTTTTCCTTGTGCTGTGATTTTAGCTCCCATTTTATTTAATTCTTGTGTATATTGAAATCTCGATTCCCATATACTTTCATTTATAATACTTGTCCCATTTGCTAAAGACAATACTACACCCATTTGTGGTTGTAAATCTGTTGGAAATCCTGGATGTGGTAATGTTTTTATATTTGCTTTTGTTGGTCTTTTTTTACAACATACTCTTAAACTGTCTCCATAGTCTTCAACAATTCCACCAACTTCAATAATTTTTGCAGTAATTGAATCTAAGTGTTTGGTAATACAATTTTTAATAAGTAAATCTCCTCTTGTTGCTACTGCTGCTAGCATAAAAGTACCTGCCTCAATCTGGTCAGGAACTACAGAATATGTAGCATTTCCTTTTAGTTTTTTTACTCCGTTTATTTTTATTACATCTGTACCTGCTCCACGAATATCCGCCCCCATAGTATTTAAAAAATTTGCAACATCTACAATATGAGGTTCTTTTGCCGCATTATCAATTGTTGTTGTGCCTTCTGCAAGTGTTGCTGCTAGCATAATATTTATTGTTGCACCTACAGATACTATATCCATATAAATTGAATTTCCTACAAGTTTATCTGCTGTTGCAAAAATAGTACCATTACCAACAGTTACTTCTGCTCCTAGCATTTCAAATCCTTTAACATGTTGGTCTATTGGTCTTGCTCCTAATTGGCATCCACCTGGCATCCCAACTTCTATTTCTTTTTTTCTACCTAACATAGATCCTATTATATAATAAGAAGCTCTAAATTTACTTGTTAAATCTATTGGTGCTTTTGTTGTATGTATATTTCTTGTATCTATCGTAACAGAGTTTTTATTATTCCATGTAATTTTTGCTCCTAATTTTTCTAATATTTCACAAGATATCATAACATCACTAATATGTGGTAAATTTTCAATTGTGCAAACTCCATCAATTAGTAGTGTTGCAGGTAAAATCGCTACTGCTGCATTTTTTGCTCCGTTAATTTTTACTTCTCCCATTAAAGGAGTAGGTCCTTTTATTACTAATTTTTCCAATGAAATTACCCCCTGATTATTTGTGATTAAAATATACCATAAACTACGAATATTTGCAATAGTTTTTTATATCTTTACTAGAGTATTTCTTACATTGCTAGCATTTTGCATATGATTATACTTGTTGAGATTCCAACAAAGTCTGCAATTAAAGCAGCCCATAAAACAAATCTTGTTTTCTTAACTCCGACACTAGAAGTATATACTGCAATAGTGTATACAGTTGTTTCAGTAGATCCCATAATTACAGCTGCCATCATCCCTATTTGACTATCTACTCCAAATGTTTTCATTATATTTGTTGCAACTGCTATAGAACTACTACCTGAAATTGGTCTTATTAATGCTAATGGCATAATATCTGTTGGAAAATTAAATTGATTTAAAATTGGAGAAATAAAATGGACAATACAATCTAGTATTCCAGAACTTCTTAATGCTCCTATTGCTAAAAATAGCCCAACTAATGTAGGAAAAATTGTTATTACTATATTTATTCCTTCTTTTGCACCTATTAAAAAGGTATCAAATATTTTTATTTTTTCCATAAATGCATACATAACAATGATTAAAATAATTAGTGGCATTGCAATATTAGAAATAAAATTAATAAATTGCATATCATTTCCCCCATTTTATAAATAGTTTTGTTGCTGTTATTCCTGCTATTGCTGCACATATTGTTGCTATCCATACTGGAAAAATAATAGCTGTTGGATTTTGAGAGCCTAAAGAGCTTCTAATTGCAATAACTGTTGTTGGAATTATTTGAATTGATGCAGTATTTAATACAATTAATATTGCCATTGAATTTGTTAAAGTTTTTTTATCTAAATTTTTTTCTTGCATTGATTTCATTGCTTTAATCCCTAAAGGTGTTGCTGCATTTCCTAGCCCTAAAATATTTGCTACCATATTCATCGATATTTCTTTTTTTATTTCTTCATCATTTTTTAATTCTGGAAAAAGTTTATTGATTAATGGTGATAAAAACTTGGTTAATTTTTTAATAATTGTAGTTTCAGATGCTATTTTCATAATTCCATCCCACAAACACATTGTGCCTAATAATGTAATACATAAAGTAACTGCTTCTTCTGCACTTGAAAAAATATTTTGATTAAGTTTGTCTATATTTCCTGAAAATATAGCAAACGAAAATGATAGAATAATAAAAATTGGCCAAATTGTATTTAGCAATACTCTCACCCTTTAAAATTTATTCAATTAAAATTTTTTTATTCTTTGATTTTCGCACTATTTTACTCGGTTTTAAACTCATTTTGTTACATATTGACCTAATATTTAATTTATGATATACTGTTAAGGGATTACAAAATATCAACATTAGGAGGGGATTATGAAATCAACAGGTATTATAAGAAAAATGGATGAACTTGGTAGAATTGTTCTTCCAATTGAATTAAGAACAAAACTTAATATAGCAGAAAAAGATCCAGTAGAAATATATGTAGAAGGTTCTTCTATTATCTTAAAAAAATTTCAACCAAATTGTGTGTTCTGTGGAAATACGAGAAATCTTATAGATTATAAAGGCAAATTGCTTTGTCCAAAATGTGTTAAAAGCATCTCTGATTTACAGGAAACAAAATAAAAAGTGGTTTTGAATTATACTTTTCAGTATAGTTCAAAACCTTTTTAGTTTTTATTACAAAAACACATATATATTTCATTTTTAGAAACATTTCTGTCTTTTGCAATTTTTTTTATAATTTCTTTTTTATCTATTCCTTGTTTTTCGTAATATGAAAAATGTTCTTCTAATGAAATTTCTGAAAAATCTTTATTTTCATCTTTTTTTTCGGCTTTTTCAATTAATATTATAATTTCACCTTTTATATTTTCAGTTTTTTCTATTATTTCTTCAATTGTTCCTCTTATAAATTCCTCGTGAATTTTTGTTAGTTCTCTTGCAATAACTACTTTCCTATCTCCTATAATTTCTTTTAAATCCTGTAATGTTGTTTTTAATTTATGTGGTGCTTCATATATCATAACTGTTTGTTCACTGCTTTTTATTTGTTCTAACTTTTGATTTCTATTTTTTTTATTCAATGGCAAAAATCCAAGAAATAAAAAGCTTTGTGTTTCTAATCCTGAGCAAATTAGCGCATTAACAAAAGCACATGCTCCAGGAATTGGAATAATTTTTATTCCTTCTTCTAAGCATCTATGAATTATTTGCTCTCCTGGGTCACAAATTCCAGGTGTTCCTGCATCTGATACTAATGCAATTTTTTTACCTTCTTTTAATTTTGAAATTAGTTCTTCTGATTTTGTTTCTTCATTATGACGGTGATAACTTATTAAATGTTTAGTGATATTATAATGATTTAATAATTTAAGTGTATGTCTTGTATCTTCTGCTGCAATTATATCAACTTCTTGTAAAGTACGAATTGCTCTATATGTAATATCTTCTAAATTTCCAATTGGTGTTGCAACAATATATAATATTCCATATTCCATGTAATCACTTTCCTCCCTCATACATATCCTTGATTTCTTGTGTGTATTCTCCATTTTTTTGATAAATATATAAATTAGGTATTATCTTTAAAAATGGACTTGCATTTTTTATTCCTTTTATTAAAACAAGTTTTGGCGTTTCTCCTTCTTTTGAACAAACAAAACGTATTTCTTTTGGCTCTATTTGATATTTCCTCATAGATGAAAAAATATCAACTAATCTTTCAGGATGATGTACCATATATAGTTCTCCTTTATCTTTTAGCATGTCTTTTGCAATTTTAATAAAGTCATCTAA
>CANRML010000035.1 GCA_947631725.1 uncultured Clostridia bacterium | reverse complement strand
TTATATCACATACGACAACATACGACAAGAGAAAATTAAAAATTTGACAAAAAAATTAAGCATTTTTAATGCTTACAAAGTTTTTTTATTTAATTTACTGTCAAACTTCCGCCTTTTCATCTAAATATTTTTTGATTTCCTCTTTTAATTTGTATCCTCCATGATCACTTCCGATTGCTATCATGTTTATCACTCCTTCTTTTTTATCATCATTAATATATCACAATTCACTTAGATTGACAATATAAAATTAAAATTTCAATGAATTTTCTGTAAATACTTGCCAAATTGAAAAAAATATGGTAAAATAACCTATGTTATAGTGTAATATAGACGAATAGGAGGTGCTAAATATGCCAAATATTAAATCTGCAAAAAAGAGAGTTAAAGTAATTGAGAAAAAAACTTTAAGAAATAATATGATAAAATCTGGATATAAATCAGCAATAAAAAATTTTGAGCAAGCTTTAGAAGCTGGAAATATGGATGAAGCTAAAAAACTATTTTCAGAGGCTACAAAGAAAATCGATCAAGCTTGTACAAAAGGTGTTATTGTAAAAAACACTGCTGCTAGAAAAAAATCTAATTTATCAAAAAAATTAAATGCTGCTATGGCATAAAAAAGAACTGTGACTTCACAGTTCTTTTTTGATGGGCATATTTAGTTAGTTTTCGAGTTACTCTTCGTCCGTTATATAACCACGTTTCTGGAGGAGCTTAAATGCTGCTCCAATTTCTCTGCAGGTTACCACCTGCAAGTGCATCTTGTAGAACTTTTTGTCCTGGACCACTCCCAGAAGTCTAGCTTCGTTTGAAAGAGTCTCATCTTCCAGCTTTTTTCCGAAACTTATCCGCTCCTCCTCTGTTGGAAATGTAAAGCGGATGCTCTCTTTGAAAAGGTTAAATTTAATTTTCTTCATGTCTATTCTCCTTTCTGTTGTACCGCCCATCAGATATCTCTATCATATATATTATACCACATTTGTGCACATAATTCAAGTTTATGTATCTTATATTCTTTTTTGGCTACAATTTCCATTGTTTTTAGTTTTTAACTATGTTATGATTAAATAGGTGATACATATGATAGATAAAATGAAATATACATTTGCTAATTTAGAACAGCAAACAAAGAAAATTATAAAAACTGGTGTAAAATTTTGTTTTATACTTTGTATTATTTCCTTAATAATTTTACTTACATATGATTTTGCTATAGATAGTCCTCAGCTTTTTGATATTGGAATTGCTTTATTTAAGATGAGTTCTCTTTTTTCTATTGAATTTTTAATTTGTGGAATTGTAGTTGACTCATTAAAAAAGAATTTGATTTAATTCAAATTCTTTTTTAGTTTATTTATTCATTTCTTCTATAAACATTTTATTCAACATTTGTGGATTTGCTTGACCTTTTGTCTGTTTCATAGCTTGACCTACCAAAAATCCTAGTGCTTTGTCTTTTCCTGATTTGTAATCACTAATTGATTGAGGATTTTCTTCTAATACTTTTAGCACCACCTCTTTTATAGCACCTTCATCAGAAATTTGTATCCAACCTTTTTCTTTAATAATTTCTTCTGGATCTCTTGGATTTTCAAATAATTCTGTTAAAACTTTTTTAGCTATACTTGAACTAATTGTCCCTTTGTCTATAAGTAATACTAGCTTTCCTAGTTGATTGCTATCAAAAGAAATATCAATAGGCTCTTTTTCTGTTTCATTTAATATCCTTGAAATATCTGATATTATCCAATTATTTACAGCTTTAGGATTATTACAAATAGCTGATGCTTTTTCAAATAAATCTGCTAAATATTTTGAACTAGAAATAATATTTGCATCTTTTTCTGATAAGTGATATTCTTCTAAATATCTCTTCTTTCTAGTTTCAGGTAGTTCTGGTAATCCTTTTTTAATATTTTCAATATATTCATCAGATAGTTTAATTGCAACTAAGTCTGGGTCTGGGAAGTAGCGATAATCTTGAGCATCCTCTTTATCTCTCATAGAAAAAGTTTTTCCTGATACTTCATCCCAACGCAAAGTTTCTTGCTCAACTATTCCTCCTTCTTCTAATACATCAATTTGTCTATTTGCTTCATACTCGATTGCTCTCACAATACTTCTAAATGAATTCATATTTTTCATTTCTGTTCTCGTACCAAATTTAGTTTCTCCTTTTTTGCGAACTGAAACATTAACATCAGCTCTTAAAGAACCTTCTTGCATTTTACAGTCTGATACTTCAATATATTCTAAAATTGATTTTATTTTTCTTAAATATTGTTCTACTTCTTGGCTACTACGTAAATCTGGTTCTGAAACAATTTCAATTAGTGGTACACCTGCTCTGTTTAAGTCAACAAGACTTCCTCCACCAAATTCGTCATGATTTAATTTTCCTGCATCTTCTTCTATATGAATTCTTAAAAGTCTAATTTTCTTTTTTCCTTCTTCTGTGTCAATTTCTACATATCCATGCTCACATAATGGTTTATCAAATTGAGAAATTTGATATGATTTTGGCAAGTCTGGGTAAAAATAGTTCTTTCTATCATTTTTACTGTTTCTTGATATTTCACAATTTGTTGCTAATCCTGCTTTTACTGCATATTCAACTACTTTTTCATTTAAAACTGGTAATGTTCCTGGCATTGCCATACATATTGGGCATGTATGAGTATTTGGATCTGCTCCAAAACTTGTTGGACATGAACAAAATATTTTTGTTTTTGTAGATAATTCTGCGTGGACTTCTAGTCCTATAACAGTTTCATAATCGCTCATTTTTATTTTCCTTTCTAGTTGTTTTTATTCAATTATTTTATATGCATACTTACAAGCTAGAATTCTTCTAACTGCTGTATCTATTATATCTTTTGAAATTTTGCCATCATTTACAGCTTTTACGATTTCTGCTTTTTGTGTTTGAAAATCAGAAGAAATTATCATATCATTTCCTGCAATTACTGCTTGTACTGCTGCTTCTCCATTTTCAACATATGTCTTTACTGCATCCATTGCTAAATCGTCTGTCATAATAATTCCAGAAAATCCTAAATCTTCTCTTAGAATTTTATGCACATTTTCAGATAATGAAGCTGGATGGTCTTTATCCATACATTCTACGACATTATGACTAACTAAAATAGTTGGTGCACCTGCTTCTATTCCACTTTTAAATGGTAAAAAGTCTGAACTCTCAAATGTAGAATATGGTCTTTTATCAATTGCAACTCCTGTATGTGTGTCTACATTATTTCCATATCCTGGGAAGTGTTTTAAAGTAGATATCATCCCATCATTGTTCATAGTTTTTACTAGTTCTGAAACATATGTTGCTGTCTTTTCTGTACCTCTTCCATATGACCTTGCATATATAAAGTCTTTACTACTTGTTGGAACATCTGCAACTGGTGTTAAATTCATATTTAATTTTATACTTTTTAGCAAAGTTGATTTTTCTGTAGAATCTTTTAGGATAAGACCTATTTGTCCTTGTTTCCACAATTCTTGTGGAGATTGGAATTTTGTACTTCTAAATGCCTTATATGCACTTACTCTTACAACTGTTCCTCCCTCTTCGTCTACTCCTAAAAGTAATGGAATCTTACTATTTCTTTGATTTGTACTTAATTTTTTTACTATAGAAGCCTTTGATTCATTTTCAAAATCTCTACCAAATAATATATATCCACCTGGGTTTAGTTCTTTTATTTCTTGGTCTACACCTGTTTCTGGATATCTTGCTAAAAACATTTGACCTACTTTTTCTTCTAGTGTCATTTCTTTCATTTTTTCTTCTGCTTGTTCATAGTATTGTTCAAATAGTTCTTGCTTTTTTGGCTCTTCTGGCTTGGTTTCTTCTGGTTCTGTCTCTTCTGGTTGTGTTTTTTCAGTTTCTGCTACTGTACTTTGACTAAGCTCGTCTTGTTTCATAGCTTCTAACTTCTTAGCATCATCTTCTGTAAATACTTCTTTTACAATTAAAGCTCCTGCAATTATTACTAAAATTATTAGAATTGTAATTAATCTTTTCGTTACTCTATTATTTCTATTATTCATTAGCTATCTTCCCTTCTTTTATTTTATAAATTGTGGTTGATAGTTTTCCCTAAATTTTGTTGCCTTTTCAAATGCATATGCAATATTTAATAGTTTTTCTTCTTCAAACTTATTTCCTATTAACTGCATACCTATTGGCATCCCTTCTTTGTTTACTCCACAAGGAATTGAAATCCCTGGTAATCCTGCTATATTTACAGATACTGTGCAAATATCAGATAAATACATTTCAAGAGGATTATTAGATTTTGAACCTATATCAAATGCTACTGCTGGTGAAGTTGGTGTTAAAATAACATCATATTTTTCAAAGCCTTTTTCAAATTCCTTCATAACTAATGTACGTACTTGTTGTGCTTTTTTATAATAAGCATCATAATATCCTGAAGATAATACATAAGTTCCTAAAATAATTCTTCTTTTTACTTCTGCACCAAATCCTTCACTTCTTGATTTTTTATATAATTCCTTTAGGCTTCCAAATTCTTTTGCTCTATATCCATAGCGAATTCCATCAAATCTTCCCAAATTAGAACTTGCTTCAGCACAAGCAATTATATAATAAGTCGCTAATGCATATTGTGCAATGTCTAGTGAAAACTCCTCTATTTCAGCTCCTAATGATTTATATGTTTTTATTGCTTTTTCTAAATTTTCTTTTACTTCTTGGTTAATACCTTCTCCAAAGAATTCTTTTGGGACTCCTATCTTTTTGCCTTTTATATCCTGCTTTAGATTTGTTGTATAGTCTTTTTTCTCACAATTTACTGATGTCGTATCTTTCTTATCATGTCCTGAAATTAAATTTAATAATATCGCTGCATCTTCTACATCTTTTGTAATTGGCCCTATCTGGTCTAAAGAAGAAGCAAATGCTACTAATCCATATCTAGAAACTAGTCCATAAGTTGGTTTTAATCCAACGACTCCACAAAATGATGCTGGTAATCTAATTGAACCTCCTGTATCACTTCCTAAAGCCCAAGGCACCATATTAGCTGCCACTGCAGCTGCACTTCCTCCTGAAGATCCTCCTGGAACTTTATTTAGGTTCCAAGGATTAGAGGTTTTCTTAAAATATGAATATTCTGTTGAACTTCCCATTGCAAATTCATCCATATTTAGTTTTCCTAAATTTATAATGTTTTCTTTATTTAGTTTATCTACAACTGTAGCATCATATGGAGATACAAAATTTTCTAGCATACGAGAACTACAAGTAGTTTTTATTCCTTTTGTGCACATATTATCTTTAATTCCAATAGGAATTCCAGCATATTTCCCTGTAATTTCTCCTGTTTCCTTTTTTTGGTCAATTTCTTTTGCTTGTTCAATCGCTTGGTTTTCTAATGTAGTGACAAATGCTTTAACATCTGGCTCTTTTTCCTTTATTCTGTCTATATAGCTCTTTGTAATTTGAGTTGATGTTAATTCTTTTTTTTGCATTTTATCTATCAATTCATGAACTGTTAATTCAGTAATTTCCATTTTTACATTTTCCTTTCTTTCTAGTTAATTACTTTTGGAATTTTAAACATATTAAGTTCTTTTTCTGGTGCATTTTGTAATAAAGCTTCATTATCTTCAAATACTTCTATTTCATCTTTTCTAAATACATTTTGAGCTTCATTTGCTCCTATTGTTATATCTAAATCTTTTACTGGTGCTTCATTAACAATATTAGCAAAGTTTAAGATATCTTGAAGGTTTAATAAATATTTATCTATATCACTTTGACTAATTTCTAAATCTGCTAAATTTGCAATGTGTAAAAGTTCTTCTTTACTAACTTGCATATTGTCCTCCTTTTGTTTAATTTTTTTTATTATATACCGAATAGAAAAAAAATACAAGTGAAAAAGTAAAATAACAAAAGCTTTTTTCTTTTAATATTCATATTTTTACAGATAATCTAATATTAATAGTTTTATATTTAAAAGTATAAAAATAGAGACTACTTATATTGTAGTCTCTTAGCTAAAGATTCATTTTTCTTTATCTAGATCAAAATAAAATTCTACTCCATCTTTATGATTTATTACACCATATTCATTGTTATAATGGCTCATTATAGCTTTAACAAAGGCTAATCCTATTCCGCTTCCACCATTTTCTCTATTCCTTGATTTATCAACTTTATAAAAACGTTTCCAAATATTTTCCATGTCTTCTTTTGAAATGTTTTCTCCAGTATTAAATACTTTTATACGAACTTTATCTTTTAATATTTCATTTTCTATGTAAATTTCCTTTTTTCCGTTTATTTCTTTTACATTTTTAATAGCATTTGTTACGTAATTTGTTATAACTTGTTCAATGAAAAAGTCATCCGCAAATACTAAAGCTTCTTTATTTGTCTTTAATAAAATTTCTACTTGTGCTTCATCTAATAATACTTTTGAATTTTTAATTACTTCTTGTTCTAGTTCTACAATATTAAATGTTTTATTATTAAATTCTCTTTTTCCATATTCAAGTTTCATCAATTCTAATAATTGTTTTACCAATCTATCCATTTTATTTGTTTCATCTAAAATGACCTCTGCATAAAATTTTCTACTTTCATCATCTGTATTTACATTTTCTAGTAAGCCTTCACTATATCCTTGTATTAATGCAATAGGTGTTTTTAGTTCATGAGATACATCTGAAATAAAGCTTTTCCTCATTTCATCTATTTTTGATTTTTCTTCTATGTCTTTTTCTAATTCTATATTGGTATTGCGCAATTGATTTATTGTTTCTTCTAATGTATCTGACATTGTATTTATACTTTTTCCTAAATTATCAATTTCATCATCTGCATCTTTAATTCTATATTTATGGCTGAAGTCCAAATTCGCCATTTCTGTAGCAATCTTATTTAGCTCTAGTATTGGCTCTGTGAATTTTTTTGAAATAACTGATACTAGTATAGCTGATATTATAATAGTAAATCCTGCCATCAGTAATAGAAAATGATTTGAAATACGTACACTATCTTGAATTGATGTTACTGGTATTCTTATATGTAAATGATATCCATTGTCAAATGTACCAGAAAGTATAATATATGTTAATCCATTTCTAAAATCTTTCTGTTTTAAAATTCTAAAATTTTGTGTATTTTCTACTAGTTCTCCCATATCTTCTCTATTCAAAGGATAGAAATTATTGTTTGAACTATATATATACATATTATCTTCATCTGTTATTCTAATATCAAAATTATTTTGAACTTCAATCTTCTCAAGCTCTGTTTCTAAATCTAGTTCTGGATTGTTTCCATTATAATAATTGTTTAATTGATAATATATATCCTTTAAAGTCTTTTGCTTTGAATATAGATAAAATTTTTCTAGTGCAAAACTATTTAAAATAATTAGAAAAAATATAATGCATAATACCGCAACACATAATGTCAAAAATAATTTTATTTTAACAGACTTATTTAAGTTTTTTATTTTTGATACATATTTTCCCATACTCTTTCTTTCCTTATTTAACTTCAAATTTATAGCCTATACCTCTAATTGTTTTTATGTATTTACCTTTTTTCCCTAATTTATGCCTTATTTTCTTTACATGGCTATCTATAGTTCTTGAATCTCCATAATAGTCATAATTCCACACATTATTTAAAATTTTATCTCGTGATAATGCAATATTTTCGTTTTCTACTAGATATGTCAATAATTCATATTCTCTTAGGCTTAATTCAATTGGTTTTCCATCAATTGTAATTGTTCTTCCTTCTTTGTTAATTTCTATTCCGCCATAATCTTTTACTACATTTTTTTCTTCTCCTGTTCTTCTTAAAATAGCCTCTACTCTTGCAACTAATATTTTAGGGCTAAATGGTTTTGAAATATATTCGTCTACTCCCAATTCAAAGCCAAATAGTTCATCTTGTTCTTCTCCTCTTGCAGTTAACATTATAATTGGTACTGTTTTGTTCATTTGTCTAATTTGTCTTAATACAGACCAACCATCTAATTTTGGCATCATTACATCTAATAATATTAGTTTTATCTTACTTTGATTTTGTTCATATATTTGTATCGCTTTTTCTCCATCTTCTGCTTCTAATATGGAGTGTCCTTTTGCCATTAAAAAGTCTTTTATTAGTTTTCTCATCCTTGTTTCATCATCTACTACTAAAATACTGTCTTGTACCATTTTTTATCACCTCTGAATTATTATACTTAGTAATTGTGTCCATTTCGTGAAAGAAGCATGTAAATACATGCTTCTTTTATTAATTAGCCCATATAATCTCTTAGCTTTTTACTCCTGCTTGGATGTCTTAATTTGCGAAGCGCTTTTGCTTCAATTTGTCTAATTCTTTCACGAGTTACATTAAACTCACGACCTACCTCTTCCAATGTTCTTGATTTTCCATCTTCTAATCCAAATCTTAGTTTTAAAACTTTTGCTTCTCTTGGTGTTAATGTATTCATAACATCTTCTAATTGCTCTCTTAATAATGTATATGATGCTGCATCATGTGGTGCAGGACTGTCTTCGTCTTGTATAAAATCTCCTAAGTGACTGTCATCTTCTTCTCCAATTGGTGTTTCCAATGATACTGGATCTTGTGCAATTTTTTGTATTTCTGCAACTTTTTCTACTGATATTTCCATTTCTTCTGCAATTTCTTCTGTGGTTGGTTCTCTACCTAATTGTTGTAAAAGATGTCTTGATGTTCTAATAAGTTTATTTATGGTTTCCACCATATGGACTGGTATTCTTATTGTTCTTGCTTGGTCTGCTATTGCTCTTGTTATTGCTTGTTTTATCCACCAAGTTGCATAAGTACTAAATTTGAATCCTTTTGTATAATCAAATTTTTCAACTGCTTTCATTAGTCCCATGTTTCCTTCTTGAATTAAGTCTAAGAATAGCATCCCTCTTCCAACATATCTTTTTGCAATACTAACAACTAGACGTAAATTAGATTCAGCTAGTTTTTGTTTTGCATCTTCGTCTCCTTCTAGAATCTTTTTTGCCAATTCTAGTTCTTGTTCATAAGCTAATAGTGGAATTCTACCTATTTCTCTTAAATACATACGAACTGGGTCATCTACATTTATTCCTTCAAAACTACTATCTGTAAAATCTTCTACTGCCAAATCCTCTACTTCTTTTAGATCCTCTATATCAGGTTCTTCGTCAAAATCATCATCTATTAAATCTACACCAATTTCTTCAAAAGCATCAAAAACATAATCCATTTGTTCTGGATTAACATCATCTAATTGTTTCGCTAAATCTTCATATGTTATTTTTCCTTTTTCTTTTACTTCTTTTAAAAGTTTTTCTACAGTTGTATTTTTTATATCTTCTTTTTCATTTTTTTCTTCTACTTCTGCTTCTACTTTTTCTTCTTTTTCTAGTTTTTCCTCATTTTTTTCTATTTTTGCTTCATCTGTTGATGTTTTTTCTGTCTTTTTACTTTTTTCTTTTTTAGCTTTTAAAACTTCTTCTATTTTTTCTATTTTTTCTATTTTCTCTTTTTTTTCTGGTTTTGCTGCTTTTTTTACTTGATCCTTTTCTACTTTTTCTTCTTTTACTGGTTTTTTTAGTTTTGATTCTTTTACTTCTTTTTCTGTTTTGGTTGTTTTAACTTTTTTTACTTGATTCTTTTCTGTTTTTGCTTCTTTTACTGGTTTTTCCTTTTTAGTTTCCTTTACCGCTTTTTTTGGTTTTGTTTCTTCTACTTCTTTTTCTGTTTTGGTTGTTTTAGCTTTTTTTACTTCTGTATTTGCTTTTGAAATTTCTTCTTTTTTCTTTCTTGGCATTTTGATTCACTCCTATTTTATTTTTGCTAATTGAATTATTATTTCACTTAGCTCTTTTTCTAATTCTTTTTTACTTTCACTTGATATTTCCTCGTCTAGTAATGATAGTATTTCCATTTTCCTTGTATTTAGTTTTTCCTTTTTATACCCACCGTATAACATCATCAATTGCCTTTTCCATATCTTGAATTTCATAATCGTCAGCCATAATTTCAGTAACATGGCTTTGTTCTTCTTCAGTTAATTTGTCCAAAATCCCGTTAATATTACTATTTCCTTTTTTGAATTCTTCATACAGTTTTTTTGCAATTTCTTGATTCAATTTGTCTTTAAATTCCTCTGGTTGTATGTTTTGTTTTATAATCTCATATAGATTTAAATTGCCTGTTAGTAAAATGGATAAAATCATATTCTCTCTTTTTCTTATGTTTTGAGATACTTCCTGAAAATTTTCTTTTTTAGGTACTACCCTTTTTCTTTTTTCTAAAGTTTTTTGTCCTTCATTTCCTGAGTATAGTAATTTGTTAACTTCTGCATAAATTGCTTCTTTAGAAATTTGATATTCCTTCGCAATTTTTTCAATATATACTTCTCTCTCCATTGTATTAGGCACTTTAGAAATCAATTTTGCTATTTCATTTAAAAATTTAATTTTGTCATTTACATTTTCTATATTTAAGTCATTTTTTAATAGCTTAACTTTGAATTCTAGAACAGATATTGCTTTTTCAATTAAATTCTGAAATCTTGCACTTCCGTATTTTATAATGTACTCATCTGGGTCTTTTGCACCTTCCATTTGTAAAATACGCATATCACATCCCATATTTTGTAATATGTCAATTGCTCTAATTTTAGCATTTAATCCTGCTTCATCTGCATCAAAACTTAATATTATTTGTTCTGCATTTTTGCGTAATAAAAAGCCTTGTTGTCCGAGTTAGTGCTGTTCCTAGTGGTGCTACAACATTTTTTATTCCTCTTTGATGTAAGGAAATAACATCCATATAGCCTTCTACAATTAAAAGCTTTTTTAAATCTACTTTTTTTGCAACATTAAGTCCAAACAAATTCCTTCCCTTGCTATAAACAATGTTTTCTGGAGAGTTTATATATTTAGGCTTTGAGTCATCTAACACTCTACCTCCAAATGCAATTACTCTACCTCTTACATCACAAATCGGAAACATTAGTCTGTTACGGTATCTATCAATATATTCGCCATTGTCGTTTCTATTTACTAATCCAGATTCTAATATCTCTTTTTCTTCAAATCCTTGTTTTTTTAATGCTGTATATAGTTCATTAAATTTACCTGAAAATCCAATTTGAAATGCTTTTAGTGTATCATTTGTTAGCATCCTCTTTTTTACATATTCTTGTGCTATTTTGGCATTTGGTGTATATAAATTCTTGTGGTAAAAGTCTGCTGTAAATTCATTTACTTTATATACTTTTGCTTTTAATTCTTCTTTCTGAGAATCTGCATTATTTTGTAATGTTGGAAGTGTTATGTTTGCTCTTTCTGCAAGTAGTTGTACCGCTTCTATGAAGTTTATTCCTTCTATCTTCATAATAAATGAAATAGCATTTCCACCTGCTCCACATCCAAAGCAATGAAATATTTGCTTATCTGGCGAAACGGA
>CANRML010000034.1 GCA_947631725.1 uncultured Clostridia bacterium | reverse complement strand
CTTGTTTGCTTTGTTATATCAGGTATTTCAATATTTCTTTCTTTAGCTAAAGCTACTGCTTCTTCATCTGTTTGAATTTGATTAAAATCAATTCCTGTTACTTCTTTAATAGCATCTATCATGCTAATTCTTTTCCAACCTGGTGCTAAATCAATTTCTTGTCCTTGATATGTTATTTTTGTTGTTCCTAAAACCTCTTTGGCAGTTTTAGAAAACAATTCTTCTGTTATATCCATCATATCGTGATAATCTTGGTATGCTGCATATAATTCAAGTTCTGTAAATTCAGGATTATGTCTAATGTCCATTCCTTCATTTCTAAATACTCTACCTAATTCGTAAACTTTATCAAATCCTCCAACTATTAATCTTTTTAAATTTAACTCTAAAGCTATTCTTAAATACATATCAATATCTAGTGCATTGTGATGTGTTATAAATGGTCTTGCAGTAGCTCCACCTGATATTGTATTTAGTATTGGTGTTTCAACTTCTAAATATCCTTTTTCTTCTAATATTTTTCTAATACAACTTATTATTTTACTTCTTAGCAAAAATGTTTCTTTTACTTCTGGATTAACTATTAAATCAGTATAACGTTGTCTATATCTTAAATCAGGATCTTTTAATCCATGAAATTTTTCTGGAAGTGGCCTTAAAGCTTTTGAAAGAAGTATTACTTCTTTTGCATGAACTGATATTTCTTCTGTTCTTGTTTTAAATATAAAACCTGTTATTCCTATTATATCTCCAATATCAAATGTTTTAAAAGCTTTATAACTTTCTTCACCTAAATCATTTATACTTACATAACTTTGTATTTTTTCGTCACTATCTTGTATTGTACAAAATGATGCTTTTCCCATAATTCTTTTAGCAATAATTCTTCCTGCAACAGTAACATCTTTTTGTTCAAATTGCTCATAATTTGATTTGATTTCACCTGCTGTATTTGTTCTATTAAATTTTGTTATTTCAAATGGGTCTTTCCCTTGTTGTTGTAATTCTTGTAATTTTTCTCTTCTAATTTGCATTAAATGATTAATATCTAATTCTTGCTCTTCTTGCATAATTAAATTCATCCTTTCTTTTATTAATGTCTAAAATGTCTCATTTTTGTAAATATCATTGTAATTCCATATTCATTACATTTATCAATAGAGTCTTGATCTTTAATTGATCCACCTGGTTGTATAATTGCTTTTATTCCTGCTTTATGTGCTTCTTCTACACAATCTGAAAATGGGAAAAAGGCATCTGATGCAAGTACTGCTCCATTAGTAACTCCTTCTCCTATTAGTTCTTCTCCATGTTCTACTGCTTGTTTTGTTGCCCAAATACGATTTACTTGACCTGGTCCAATTCCTATTGATTGTTTTCCTTTTCCAATTGCAATTCCGTTTGATTTTACATATTTAACAATTTTCCAAGTAAACAACATATCTTCCAATTGTTCTGGTGTTGGCTTAGTATTAGTTACAACTTCATATTCATCTAATAGTTTTGAATCTATTGTTTGTACAATAACACCACCATTTATTTTCTTAATATCATATGCACTTTCTTTTTGTTTTACAGAAATACTTGGTAATTCTAATATTCTAACATTTTTCTTTGTTTCTAATATTTCTAAAGCTTCTTTTTCATAAGAAGGTGCAACAACTACTTCTAAGAAGATTTCTTGCATCTCTTGTGCCATTTTAACAGTTATTTCTCTATTAACTACAACAATTCCACCAAATATTGAAGTTTTATCTGCTTCAAAAGCTTTTCTCCATGCTTTATAAATATCAGTATCGCTTCCTACACCACAAGGATTTCCATGTTTGCAGGCTACAACTGTTGGTTCTTCAAATTCTTTTAATAATTCCAAAGCACCATTTGTATCATTTATATTATTAAATGATAATTCTTTTCCATTTAATTGTTTTGCTGATGTTAAAGAGCCTTCACATTTTCCAATTTCTTTATATAACGCTGCCTTTTGGTGAGGATTTTCTCCATAACGCATATCTTGTACTTTTTCATAAGTTAAAGTAAGTTTTTCTGGTAAGCTTTCATCTTTCCTTTGTTCTTTTAGGTAATTTGCAATCATTGCATCATAATTAGCAGTATGTTCAAAAACAGCTTGCATTAATCTAAATTTTGTTTCTATTGAAACACTTCCTGTTTCTTCTAATTCCTTTAATACTACTTCATAATCTTCTGGGTTTGTTATAACTGTAACATCTTGATAATTTTTTGCTGCACTTCTTAACATAGTAGGTCCACCAATATCAATATTTTCAACAGCTTCTTCTCTTGTTACTCCATCTTTTAAAATTGTTTGTTTAAATGGATATAAATTTACAACTACAAAATCAATTGTATCAATATTTAAATCTTGTAATTGCTTCATATGTTCTGGTTTATCTCTTCTTGCTAAAATTCCTGCATGTACTATTGGATGTAAAGTTTTTACTCTTCCATCTAAACACTCTGGAAAGCCTGTTAATTCTGATATTTCTTTTACATTAACTCCCTCTTCTTTTAATTTTTTGTATGTACCACCTGTTGATATAATCTCTACTCCTTGTTTCTCCAATCTTTTTGCAAAATCTACAATTCCTGTTTTATCTGATACACTAACTAATGCTTTCATAAACTACCTCCATTTTTTTATTCTAGAAAAACTTCTAATTTTCTCTAGTTATTATCGCTCACATTATATCATAAGCCTGTAAGTAATGTCAATGTAATTTTACGCAGTAAATAAAGAAAAACTCTAGCTTAATTGCTAAAGTTTTTATCTTGCTCCTCCTTGTTCTTGTGCTTTTCTTGAAATTGCTATCCAGTTTGCCTGCATATCTTGTTCTTTTCTAAAATCAAAGTCTTTATATTTTCTTGTTAAGCTTTTATATTGTTCCTCAGTTATTAAATTAGTATCTACTAGTAATTGTATAAATTCAAAATCATCTAATGTTGCTAAATACTTTCTGCCTAATTCTAATGCTATTCTTTTACTTGAGCCTAAATATATAGGGCTTGTTTTATTTGGATTTTTAATATTTTCTAATACTTGCATCATGTCTTGTTCTTTTTGCTGTTCAGAATAATTTTCTAAATTTTTAGTTTTATAATATTCTATATATTCACTTATTCTCATATCTCTATTTTTAAATTCTTCTGATATTTCAAAGTCTTCTCCTTTTGATATGATTTGTCTTGCTTTTTCCTGTTCATCTAAAATTCCTTGTTTTGTTGCTTCTTCTACAATTTTAATTGTATATTCTAAATCTTCTTCATTACTATCACAAGTATATTTGACAAATTCATAAAAAGGTGTATTTTTATATTTTTCTGTCAATTCCATCTTTTGTTCTGGATTTTTAAATAGTTCTGGTAATCTAGTTAATAAATTTTCTTTTAATACAAGATTTCCAAAAGCATTTATTAATGTTCTCAAAGCTTTTGGATATGTTTGATTATCTTCTTGTAAAACAACAAAATCAACAATTTTTTTGTTATTTAATGCAACAAGTTGCCTTTGTAAATTTCCTTGTTCTTTAGACATTTTTATACACATATTTGAGCTGTTTTCAATAGTATCTTGAATCCAAATCTCTTGAATTTTCTTTGCTATTCCATCATAGTTTCCATTTTCATTAGCTGTTTTTATTTCTTTTTCCGTTATTCCTATTTTTGTTAATATTGACATATATTCTTCATTTAGTTCTGGTATAAAGCCTTCCCTTAGACCATCTACCATATCATATGGTGCATATGATATTTTATCACATAATCTTGCAAGACATGCTTCTGGGGTTGCTGGTACTACGGTTTTGTCAAAGCCTTTTTGGGTATAACATTTTAAATTTTCTTCCTCAAAATCTTTTTTTGTCTTTGATAATTCTGGAGAATATTCAGTCTGTGGAGTTTCTCCATTATGACTATTTATTCCTTCAGTTATCATCCATAAACTATTTTTTATTCTTTCTAATTTTTTCTTAGAAATTTCTGGATAATTTTGCTCAATCTTTTTCAAAATTTCTTCTTCTACTCTATATCTATAAATCAAATCTCTTGGTCCTAAAGCATTATGTACATAATATCCAATTCCATAGTCTTCTCCGATATTTGAAAGCCACCACTCACCACTATGTCCTAAAAAGGTATGTCCTATATCATGGTGTCTCATAATCATTGCTACAATTTTTACATTAAATCCTGTTAAGTTATTTTTTAATAGTTTTTTATTAATTCCATTTGCTATTTGAATTGCTATTGATGTTGCATTTTTTTGATGACTTTCTCTTTGCTGTGTTTTTGCATCAGTTTTTCTTAAATTCTTCATCATCATTGTTTTATTAGCACTTTTGGTATCATGTTTAGATATTTCTTCTCTGATTTCTGGTGCAAATTCTGAAAGTTCTTTTAAATTTTCATATCTTCTTAATATATTTTCTATTTCTTCTATATATTCTGATAATCTTTTTTGTTTTATTACTTTTCCCTGTTCTTTATATAGTTTATCTTTCAATTTTATTCCTCCAAAATCGATATATAACACCAATAATTATATCATTAGAAGAGGTTTTTGTAAATGTTTTTTTCTTAATTTTATTGCATAGGTATCCTTTTTGTAATATAATTAAGTCAAATTATGGAAAGGAATTTAGAAAATAATGAATAATAAAGTATTTATATCTCATGGAGATTTAATAGTAGATAAAATATATGATGCTGATTTAAACCTTCTAAAACAAGATGGTGGTGGATGCAATTGGAATGATTTATATAACTTATCTATTATGGGAGAAACTTGTTATGCAATAGGCTCTGTTGGAAATGATGCTGAAGCAAATATTGCTCTAAAATCTCTGACAGATAGTGGTGTTAATGTTGATTATGTAATAACTGAAGATAAGAAAACAAATATTATGAATATTATTATTCCTTCTAAAGATTTAAATGATAATGATGTTATTCACTCTTGGTATTCACCTATTACTTTAGAATATACTATGTCATTTTCAAATAATCTTCCTTGCACTCTACCTCAGGAGTTAGAAGAAAAAGAACTCTATGTTATACTAGATAAGTTTTTACCTATTAATTTAAGATTTTTGAAAAATTTAAAAGGTCCTCACAAAGTATGTCTTGATTTTGGTCATATTCGTTTCTTTGAGCATTTTACTAGACAATATATTTCTTCTTTTTTGGAAATGGCAAATTATGTTCAGTTAAATGAAACTGTTACTGATTTACTATTTCAAAGGCTTCAAGTATCAGATTTATTAGACTTCTTTAAGCATTTTTCATTTGATTTACTTGTTTTAACTAAAGGTAAAAGAGGTACTACATATGTCTTTCGTGAAAATGGTGAAATAAAAACTATTGACTTATCTCCTAAAATTATTTCTGCTGTTGTTGATTCTTCTGGCGCTGGGGATGCCTTCTTTTCTAGAACATTGCGTGAATATGCATATTCAGATAAAATTGATACAGCTTTTGTTACAAAAACTTTTGAAATTGCAAACAAGGCTTCAAGAGATGTTCTATCTCAAGTAGGAAGTCGTATAAAAAAATAAGTAAAAAATTTTATGTATGTTTTTCGTTATCTTTTTAAATGAAATTTGTTGCATAATAACCTTTTTTGTAATATAATCAAATCAAAATTATATAGGAGTTGATGTTATGAAACAATTTGATGTTGCAATTATTATGGGTAGTGATTCAGATTTACCAATTATGAAGGATTCTGCAAAATTTTTAGAAGATATGGGTATTTCTTATGAGATGAAAATTTTGTCTGTTCATAGAACACCTGAAAAGGCAATGGAATATGCAAAGCAGTTAGAAGAAAGTGGTGTTAAAGTAATTATTGCTGGTGCTGGAGGTGCTGCACATCTTCCTGGTGTGTTTGCTGCAATGGTTCCAACTGTTCCAGTAATTGGAATTCCAATTCATACAAAAACATTGAGTGGAATTGATTCTTTATATTCAATTGTACAAATGCCATCTGGTATTCCTGTTGCAACTGTTGCAATAAATGGCGCAAAAAATGCTGCTATTTTAGCTACTTCAATTTTAGCCGTTGGAGATAATGCTGTTAAAGCCAAATTAAGTAATTACAAGAAGTCTCTAAAAGATGCTGTTTCTAAAAAAGATGAAGAATTGCAAGAATTAGGATATGAAGCATATTTAAATAGAAAGGATGGAAAATAATATGAAAAAAATTAGTAGTGGAAAAGTTCGTGAAATTTATGAAGTAGATGAGGATAAACTTTTATTAGTAGTTTCAGATAGAATTTCTGCATTTGATTATATTTTGCCAAGTATGGTGCCTAACAAGGGAAAAATTTTAAATCAAATTTCAAAATTCTGGTTTGATTATATAAAAGATATTATTCCTAATCATGTTATATCAACTGACATTAAAGATTTTCCAGAAGAATTTCAAACACCTGAATTTGAAGGAAGAAGTATGTTAGTTAAAAAATTAAAAATGATTCCTGTTGAATGTATTATTAGAGGATATATTACTGGTTCTGGATGGAAAAGCTATAAGGAAAATGGTACTGTTTGTGGAATTAAACTTCCAGAGGGATTGCAAGAATCTCAAAAATTACCTGAACCTATTTTTACACCTACAACAAAAGCTTCTGAAGGACATGACGAAAATATTTCTTTTGATGAAGTTTGTAATTTAATAGGAAAAGATTTAGCTGAAAAATTACGTTCAAAAGCAATTGAAATTTATAAAACCTGTGCAGAATATGCTTTAACTAAAGGAGTAATTATTGCTGATACAAAATTTGAATTTGGTTTAGATGAGTCTGGTAACTTAGTTATAGGTGATGAAGTTTTAACACCTGATTCTAGTAGATTTTGGCCTGCTGATGATTATGAAGTTGGTAGAAGTCAAAAAAGTTTTGATAAGCAATATATTAGAGACTGGATAAAATCTACTGGTTATGATCCTGAATCTGGTACACCTATTCCAGATGATGTAATTGATACAACTGCAAAGAAATATATTGAAGCTTATGAAATTTTAACTGGTAAAAAGTTTTAATTATTTTGAAGGAAATAAATTTATATGGAAAATATTAAAAAAAATCCAAAAGAAAGAACATTTGAAGAATTGTTTTTCGATTTAAGAACTGAAAAGCAATGGAAATATATAGATGTAGCTAGCAAGTTATATGATCTTGGAGTTACTGTAGATGATAAAACTGTAAAGAAATGGGAATTAGGTATAGCTTATCCTGATTTAGATATGATCTATAAATTATCTGAATTATTCTTTGTATCTAGTCAAGATTTTTTAAATGCTAAAGAAATAAGTCTAAAAAAATCATATAATAGCATACATATGACTATTATTAAATGGTTTTGTTATTTTACAGGTTTTACATTAATATATGGCCGTTTCTTATTCTATTTAATTATTGCTGCTTTTCTTATTGGTTCTTTGATGTTTTTAGTAAACCCTTCTGGTTTTGCTAGTTGGTTTCTTAATATAACAAACTATAAAAAATAAAAAGAGGTTACCCTCTTTTTTTATTTTATTCAAATCTATTCTTGTCAATGCTGTCTGGCACTTCTATTGGATACTTACTTGTAAAACAGCCTTCACAGAAATCTGATACTTTACATCCTTTTGTAATTTCTTTTAAACTATCCAAACTTAAAAATTCTAAAGTATCTGCACCAATTTCTTGACGAATTTCTTCTACTGTTTTTTTGTTAGCCATTAAGTTTTCTTTTTTATCTATATCTGTTCCAAAATAGCAAACATCTATAAAAGGTGGTGCTGCGATTCTAACATGTACTTCCTTCGCTCCTGAGTCTTTTAAACTTTTTATTATCTTTGTAATAGTTGTTCCTCTAACAATTGAGTCATCAATAAGTACTATCTTTTTATCTTTTACAGTGTGTTTTAATGGATTTAATTTTAAGGCAACTAATTTTTTTCTTTTGGTTTGTGTATTTTGAATAAATGTTCTACCTATATATTTGCTCTTTATAAATACAATATCATATGGTATTTTTGATTGTTTTGAATATCCCAATGCTGCATCAATACCTGAATCTGGAACACCTGCTACAATATCTGCATCTACTGGAGCTTGTTTTGCTAAACATCTTCCTGCATTTTCACGGAAAATATGTACATTTAGTCCATCTATTGTAGAATCTGGTCTTGCAAAATATATATATTCAAAGACACATAATCCCTTCTTCTCATTTGGTAATACTTTCTCACTTTTTATTTCATTATTAGCTACAATTACCATTTCTCCTGGTTCGATATCTCTATCAAATTCTGCTCCTGTTGTATCTAAAGCTGAACTTTCAGATGCAAAAATAATATCTTTTTCTGTATGTCCCATACATAATGGTCTAAATCCTTGTGGATCACGAACTGCTATCATTTTTTCTGGTGACATGATAACTAAAGAATATGCACCTTTTATTATTTTCATTGTACTTTTTACCGCTTCTTCTATAGATCCTGTTTTTAGTCTTTCACGAACAATTATATGACAAATAACCTCTGTATCACTTGTTGTGGTAAAAATTGCACCTTGATCTTCTAATTCTTTTTTTAGTTCTAGTGCATTTGTCAAATTTCCATTATGAGCAACTGCTAAATATCCTTTTTTGTGTTTTACTACCATTGGCTGTGCATTTTCTTTTCTACTCATCCCTGTTGTAGAATAACGAACATGTCCTATTGCCATTTTTCCTTGAGGTAAACTTTCCTGAACATGTTTTGTAAATACATCTGTAACAAGTCCTACATCCTTGTGGAAATATATACTTCTATCCTCATTTATTGCTATTCCACAACTTTCTTCACCTCTATGTTGTAATGCTGTTAGTCCAACACATACAGTTCCTACTAAATCTTCTTTTTCTTCTTTTGAATATATTCCAAATATTCCACACTCTTCTTTTAATTTTTTAAACATTTCTATCTTCCTTTTATATATATTTCTCTTTCCTTGACATACTTTTAGTTTTATGATATATTTCTCCTAATAATGGAGGTTTATCATATGTATAATTTAGTTGTCTTTGCATCTGGTAATGGCTCTACTTTACAAGCCATAATTGATAATATTGAAAATGGCACACTTTCTGCCGATATTCAATTAGTTGTTTCTGATAACCCAAATGCTTATGCTTTAGAAAGAGCCAAAACACATAATATCCCTACTTATGTAATAAAAGCTAAAGCTTTTAAGGAAAGAGATATTGAATTATCAGAAGTTTTGTCAAAATTTCCTATCAATTTAATTGTTCTTGCCGGATATTTAAAAATGATTGGTCCTAAATTGTTAGAAAAATATACTTTAATCAATACTCATCCATCTTTACTTCCTAAATATGGTGGCAAAGGTATGCATGGTATGAACGTACATCAAGCAGTTGTTGATGCACATGAGCCATATAGTGGTGTTACTGTTCATTTTGTTAATTCTGAATATGACAAAGGTACAATCATACGTCAAACTAAAGTTGTAGTAGACAAAACAGATACTGCTGAAAGTTTGTCTGCTAAAGTTCAACGTGCTGAAAAAATTCAATTAGTTAATGTAATAAATGATTTTATAAATGGTAATTTATGACCTAATCTTTAGGTCTTTTTTAATGTTCATAAATTTCACCTATATCTTTACGATAGCTTAATATATCATCTATATTATTTTCCATAGCACTATATACTTTTTGCTTTGCTTCTTCTAATGTTGTGCCTGTTGTACTTACTGCAAATAGTCTTGAATTTCCAACAGATGTATATTTATTTCCTTCTATATGTTTTGTGCTTGCAAAATATATTTTTACGCCTTTTTCTAATATATCTTTTTTATTTAAAATAAACTCACAAGGCTCTTTAGTAGATCTTATAGCATAATTTGGGCTAACTACATATACAGTAAATGTATAGTTGTTTTTAAACTTGCAATTTTCTTTAGATAATGTCTTATTTTGTATATGTTCAAAAATTTCTGTAAAAGGTGTATCTAATGCATTTAAAACGTTTATTGCTTCTGGATCTCCAAATCTAGCATTAAATTCAATAAATTTAATACCATCTTTGCATTTGAAAAATCCTCCATATATAACTCCACTAAATTCTATTTTATCACGATTTAATTCACAAATAGTTTTTTGAATAAGATCTGCACATTTATCAATATCTCCTTGCTCTAAAAATGGTAATCTGCCATTTTCAAAACTCAAGCATCCCATACCTCCAGTTCCTGGTCCTTTATCTTCTTCAAAACGATATGGGTAATCAAAAGTTGTTGGTGTTACTACAATATGCTCACCATCTGTTAAAGCCATAACTGTAAATTCTCTACCTTCTACTTTATCTTGAATTATAACTCTGCCAGCTTCTTCTAGGCAATCTTTTGCATATTGGTATCCTTCTTCTTTTCCTTTAAAGTGGATTCCTCCTACTTTAACACCTTTTCCTCCTGTTAAACCTTCTGGCTTAACAACAAAACTATCATCTTGATATCTGTCAATTACTTTATCTAATTGTTCTTGAGTTGTTATTGCCTCATTTTTTATAATCATTTCTGGAGCTAATTTTTCTACAATTTCTAATGCATATGTTTTACTCCACTCAATCTTAGCACCTTTTGAAGTTGGTCCAAATGTTTCTAGTCCAAGTTCTTTAGCTAAATCAATTAGTCCTTCTTGTAACAAATTGTCTTGACTTACAACACACGCTTCAATATTGTTTTCTTGTACAAATTTTTTTACAAGTTCTTTATCAAATGGGTCTCCTACTAAGTATTTTCCATTTGATTTTTCTACATATTCTGAGATAGATGGATTTACATATGGCATAATTGAATATAGCATATATCCTTTGCTAATCTGCTCTGCTAAAACTGCCTCACGACCACCATTTCCTAATAATAAACACTTTTTCATATTTTTCTCCCTTTTATACATTTACTTCTGTTTTCACATTTGCCCCTAAGTCTTGATATTTTTCTAATATAGGATTTACTCTTTCTTTAATGAAGTCCTCAACTTGTCTTGGTGCTCTACCACATAAGTTATCTGGATTTAGAGCTTTCATGATTTCTTCTTTTGTTAGTCCAAAGCTTGTATCATTTGCAATTCTATCTACTAGATCATTTGGTTTTCCATATTCTTTTACTTGTTTTCCTGCCTCCATAGAATATACTCTGATTTTTTCATGTAGTTCTTGTCTATCTCCACCTTTTAATACTGCGTTCATTAAAATTTCTTCTGTTGCCATAAAAGGTAATTCTTGCATCATATTTGTTTTTATAACATTTTCATATACTACAATTCCCTTTGAAATATTTGCATATAGTATTAAAATTGCATCTACTGCTAAAAAGCTTTCTGGAACACAAATACGTTTATTTGCAGAATCATCTAAAGTTCTTTCTAGCCATTGTGTTGCACTAGTTATAGTTGGATCCATACTAAGTACCATCACATGTCTTGCTAGTGAATTTATTCTTTCACTTCTCATTGGATTACGTTTATATGCCATTGCAGATGAACCTATTTG
>CANRML010000033.1 GCA_947631725.1 uncultured Clostridia bacterium | reverse complement strand
AAGGAAAAATTAGAAATATTTTTAAAAATTAATGAATATAACATTTTAAAAGATAATGGAAAAATTAAAAGAGAAATCGTAGATAAGTTGGCTTTAGATGAGTACAAAAAATATAGAGTTGTACAAGATAAAAACTATATTTCTGACTTTGATGAGTTAGTAAATGAAACTAAAAATTTGAATAATAATTAGAGTGATAAATTACAATTTGTATGAGTTAGATAAATAGTAATGTGTAGAGGAGAATAAAAATGACTATTGAAGAAGAACTATTTAGAAAAACAAAGATTGACTTTAATAAAATATCTGAATATGGATTTAAAAAAGATAAAGCATTGTACAAATATTCTAAAAATATTATGGACAATACTTTTAGAGTAGATGTTGAAATAAATAATGATGGAATAGTTAAAGGAAAAGTGTATGATTTATCTTTTGGAGACGAATATACTAATTTTCGAATAGAAAATAGTACAGGTTCTTTTGTGGGACAAGTTAGAGAAGAATTTGAAAATTTATTAAAAGATATTAGAAGCACTTGTTTTACTAGAGAATCTTTTATATATGAACAATCAAATAGAATAGCAAAAGTAATAAAGGAAAAATATGGAGATGAGCCAGAATTTGAATGGGAAAAGTTTCCAGGATATGCTACTTTTAGAAATAAAGATAGTAAAAAATGGTATGGAATAATAATGAATCTTGATAAAAATAAATTAGATAAAAAATCTACTGGAGAGATAGAAATAATTGATATAAAATTAGAACCAAATGAAATAGAGTATTTACTAAAACAGGATGGCTTTTATCCTGCATATCATTTGAATAAGAAAAACTGGATTACAGTTATACTAAATAATACTATACCAGATGAAAAAATAATGAAATTGATTGAAAAAAGCTATTCATATACAGTTGTAAATAAAAATGATGCAAAAAATGAGTGGATAGTACCTGCAAATCCAAAATATTTTGATATAGATAATGCATTAAAAGAAAATAATACAATATTGTGGAAACAAAATGCAGATATTAAAATAAATGATATTGTATATATATATGTTGGCAAGCCATATTCATCAATTATGTATAAGTTTAAAGTAATAGAAGTAAATATTCCTTATGAGTATAAAGACGAAAATTTAAAAATTCAAAAAGCCATGAAAATAGAACTATTAACGAGATATGAAAAAGAAAAATTATCATTTGAAAAATTAAAAGAATTTGGAATAAATGCAATTAGAAGTCAAAGATATATGCCATTATCATTAAGTGAATATATAAATAAATTTGAAGATAAATTATAAATTTATAGATTAGTTTAAAAATAACTAATCTTTTTTTCTAAAATTTAAAAATAATATTGCAAAATAATATAATTAAGGCTATAATAACAATTGTTATATAACAAATATATTCCTAAATATTCACAAGTATATTTTGCAATGCAATATGGAACTATTAGATATTTAAAATGTCCAAAATGTAATAAAAGAAGTTAAAATAAAAAAGTTATTACTAAATAACAAATTACAATTATCTTTTAATGAAATATAATTTACTTTCCACCTATAATAAAGAAAACAGTAATCTGCATAAGCAAGTGAAAATATTTACAATCACTTGCTTTTTTGATATACTTTAGTCAGATAAATAGTGATTTTTAGGAGGATGTGAAAATGAAGAGAGGATCATATTTAAGTGTTGGATTTAGTGTTGGAATATCAATGACTATTCTCTTTAGTATTGTTTTTTGCAAAGTATTAAATAGTTATGCAGGAATTGGAGCTGGACTTTGCTTTGGAATTTCTTTAGGAGTTTCAACTTCGTTGATATTAAAAAAAGATACAAATAAAAATAAAGATAATTAGTACAGAAAATGATAATTTATAAAGGAGAAAATTATAATGAAGGAAAAGATGAAAAAAATCTTATTAAATTCTGCAGTTATATTTATAATATGTTTTTTGCTTTTATTTATATTTCAATCATATGAAACTTATAATTATTATAGTGAATATCCTAAAGAAGAACTAGCAGAGATTTTTTCAATGAAGGATACTTTACTTTGGAACTTAAACAAATCGATGTATTTAAGTATCATGCAAATGATAATATATGTACCTATACTTACAATTTTAGAAAAAACTAAAATTAAAAACATTTTTAAGATTGTTATAACTTTAATTGTAACATTTATCATTAGTTTTATATATATGATATGCAATCTTACTATTACTTTTTAGTAATATAATTTATATCGATAATTAAAGTGATAGGTTTAAGTGTAAATAACAAGTTTAAAAGAAACAACTAAAATTTGCAAAAATACTACACAAAATTAAAAAAATATGCTACAATATTTTCAGTAATGATATATAATATAAAAGCTGAAAAACAGCTAAGAAAGGGGAATAAATATGTCAGGACATTCAAAATGGGCGAATATACAAGCAAAAAAAGGAAAAACTGATGCAGCAAGAGGAAAGGTTTTTACTAAATTAGGAAGGGAACTTTTAATTGCAGTTAAGCAAGGAGGACCAGATCCAGCAGGAAATTCAAAGTTAAAAGATGTAATTGCAAAATGTAAAGCTGCTAACATGCCAAATGATACAATAAATAATGCAATAAAAAAAGCATCAGGAGCAGGAAATAATGATAATTATGAAGAAATTACATATGAAGGATATGGACCTAATGGTGTTGCCATTATTGTAGAGGCAGCAACAGATAATAAAAATAGAACAGCAGCAGATGTAAGACATGTATTTGATAAAGCAGGAGGAAATCTAGGAACAACAGGATGTGTTTCATATATGTTTAATAAAAAAGGAGTTATTGTAATTGAAAAAGCATCTACACAAAAAGATGAAGAAGAATTAATGATGTTAGCATTAGATGCAGGTGCAGAGGACTTTGTTTCAGACGAAGAAATATATGAAATTACAACAGATCCATCAGATTTTTCTAGCGTAAGAGAAAAATTAGAAGAAGAAGGCTTAACATTTTTAGAAGCAGAAGTTCAAATGGTACCAACAACAACAGTTACACTTGATGAAAAAGGTGTAGAAAAAATGGAAAGACTATTAGAAAGATTAGATGAACTAGATGATGTATCAAATGTTTATCATAATTGGGAAGAAGCATAAAATATTTCTTTTTTGACGTAAATAATACCAAAGAAAGGGATATAAAATGAATAATAAAAAATTAAAACCTCTATTCATTATTATAGCTATTATAGTAATAATTATTGTATTAATGCTACTAACATTGTTCTTTATAAATAAAAAGCCAGAAGAAACAAATAACGAAGAACCACAAAAAATAGAAATTTCAAATTCAGAAAAAGAAAAAATAAAAGAACAAATTTATGAATACTTTATAAAAAAACAAAATACTCCATATGAAAATACAAGTGAATTCATAACTAGAATAACATCAGATACAGAACCATTGTATTATATGCCAACAATAGAAATTTCAGGAAAAACTGATATAAAAAATCAAAAAGCAGAAGGAAATATAGAAATAAAATATGCTGATAACTTTAAATTTCCAATTAAGTATAAAAATACTAAAGGACTTTATGGAATACAATCAGATGTGGTTTCTAAACAATATATAGCTATAAAAAACGATAAACTATCATACCAACCTATTCTAGATATAATAAATAATGTGCAAGAAATTACAAAGACAGAAGAAGAATACACTTTAGAATTTGACGAAGAAACCTCAAAAAATTTGGCTGTAGAATTTCTTGAAACATTTGAACAAGACATAGATGAATTAAAAGATGAACTCATTGATAAATATAATAAAAATGAGATAAAATTTACAATTTCATATAAAGAACTAAATACTCGGAGAAGTTCAAGAAAACTATAACATTGAAATAAAAGAATCAGAAGATGATAATATTACATATAAATTTGAAAATCAAGTTTCTTTTGTAAATAATATACAAATAGAAGAACTAAAAGAAAATGAAAGCATAATTTTAGATAACTACAAACCAGAAGACGTTTCAAAAATAAAAGAAGCTATGGAAAATAGAATATATGAAGCAAATAAAGAAATAGTTACACAATACCTTACAGAAAATCAGATAGAAGAGGATATATATATTTTTCCAAAAGGAAAAGTCGCAAATCAAGAATTAACGACGCAAAACGCAACTTTGACAGAAATGAAAAAAACAGAGTTACAAACAGAAATTACAAGTATAAAGGAACAACTTCAAGAAATTGCAAAAGAAGCATTGGTTAAATTTGAAAATAAAGAATATGATGAAGAAATAAATACAAAAATTGATGCAGTAAAAGAAGAACTTGAATTTGCAACTCTTGACACAGATTCAACTATTTCAGTTGAGGATAATGAGGTTATAGTAGAATTTAATTATGAAGAAAAAGTAATAGAAATAAAAGCAACAATAAATCAAGAAGGACAGCTTGAAGACTGGACATCTGAATATGTAACATATGATTCTGAAGAAGAAGGGGAATAAAATGAATAAAAAAAGGAATAATATATTAATAATTTGTATAGTCGTAGCACTAGTAGTAGTTATAGGAATAGCAGGTGTACTATATTTCATCCTAACAAATACTAAAAGTAAAAAAGAAGTATTTGTTGGAAAAATAATTGAATTTATGAGCGAAAATCAAGAAGAAGGAAATACATTAAATGAATACTTTAAAAAGAAAAAAACCACACCATATGAAAATGAAGGAAGTATATCAATAGAAGGAAGTACTGATAGTGAAGATGCGCAAATGCCTGAAATCGTTTTTTCAGGAAAATCAAATCCACTAGAAAGACAAGCAGAGCAAAATATAGAAATACAATATTCAGATGAAGTCAAATTCCCAATATCATATAGACAAGATAATGATATATTTGGATTGCAAACAAAATATTTATCAAATAGCTATATAGCAGTTGAAAATAATAATCTAAAAGAATTTCTAGGAAAATTGGGGATGGATGCAACACAAATACCAGATAAGATAGAAATTCCTGAAACTGATGAACAACAAATATTTTCTGACGAAGAATTAGAACCATTAAAAGATAAATATTCAGTTATTTTAGAGAATATAAAAGAAGAACAAATAACTATAACAAAAGAAAATAAACAAGAAAATTATGAATTGATGTTAGATTCACAAACTACAAAAGATATATTAGTACAAGCTATGGATATTTTAAAAAATGATGACATTATATTAGATAAAATAAATTCACTAATAGGTGAAGATAATGGGCAAATCAATGAATTAATAGCAGAATTAGCAGATCAATTACAAGAATTAGATGTTGAAAAAATTGGAAATACAAAAATAATAATAGTAAGTGAAGATGGAAAGGCAACTAAATTATCAATTGTATTATCAAATGACGAAAGACAAGAAACTGTAATGGATATAACTAAAACAAAAAATGAAGCTCAATATCATTTTGGATTATGGATTAGTAATTTGAAACCAAATTACACTTCTATAGGTGAAAGCGAAGATAGTAAAATACATATTGGACTTGATATTAATTTTAGTGGAATAAATCAAGAAGAAAATATAAATGAAGAATATATAATTACAGCTGATGTATATGGAGAAGACTTAACAACACCTGTTTATCAATTAAGTGCTGACTTTACAAACACAATCAATTTTACAGATGATGTTCAAATTGAAAAATTAACTAATGAAAATACAATGTTATTTAATAATTATTCACAAGAACAATTAGCAGTTTTATTACCAGCAATGGTAAACAGATTAACAGAAGTGTATAAAAATCAAATGGAACAACTAGGTGTAGGAGAAAACGAAAATCCATTTACGAACATATTAGCTAGAACAGATACAAATAATAATATAGAAGAGAATAAAGAACAAGAAGAAATGAACAATACGCAAAATAACACAGAACAAGAAACAAGCAACAACATGTTAGATAGCATGAAAAAAGCAGAAATACAAGCATTTAATGATAGATTTGAAAAATATAAAGGTAATATAAACGGTGCTATGGTAAAATCTCTACTTCAAGATATCCAGACATCAAATGCATCAGATATGGAAAATCAAGTTAAAATAGAAGGAACGATATCAAGCATAATGGAAGTAAGCGATATAGAAATTACTCAAAAATATGAAGTATCATTATCATATGATAATAATGGTAGGGTAAATTCAGTGAAAATAGAAAACGCATCAAATTAGTAAAAAAAGTTCTAAATAAAAAATTAAGACATATAATATAGAGATATATTATATGTCTTTTTTCTATGTAAGAAAAGACAAGCTATTAGAAAGGCAAGAAAGTGAAAGATATTTTAAAATATTTTCCAAATAATATAAGTATGCTAATTTTAGAAGCAATAAAACAAAATCCAAATACTAAAATAGAAGAAAATGCAATAGAAATTAGAATTCGTAATAACAGACCGATTCTAATTAAACTAAGAGAATTAGATATAATAATACAATACATTATAACAGAAACAGAAATGTTATACATATTAGAAAAATTATGTGAAAATTCAATTTATGCATATAAAAATCAAATTTGTCAAGGATATATTACTATTCCAGGTGGACATAGAGTAGGAATAACAGGAACCTGTGTTATTGAAAATGGAAATATAATAAATATAAAGAACATATCTAGTCTTAATTTCAGAATTGCACGACAAATAAAAGGATGTAGTATGAGAATTTTAAAAGATGTTATTGATAAAGAACATAAAAATATTTTTACAACACTTATAGTATCTCCACCTCGGAAGAGGAAAAACCACAATGTTACGAGATTTAGTAAGAGTTATTAGTAACGGAATTTCAGAAATGCATTTTAGAGGTAAAACTTGTGGATTAGTTGATGAAAGAGGAGAAATAGCAGCAACATATAAAGGAGTACCACAAAATGATATTGGAATAAGAACAGATGTAATTGAAAATGTATCAAAATCACAAGGGATGCAGATATTAGTTCGTTCTATGGCACCAGAAGTTATTGCATGTGACGAAATAGGCACAAAACAAGATGCACTTGCAATTAAATATGCATTATGTTCTGGAGTGAAAGGAATATTTACTATGCATGGAGCAGAAATGAAAGATATAAAAGCAAATTTAGAAATGGCAGAATTGATTGACAATCATTGGATTGAAAAAATCATATTTTTATAGAAAGTAGGAAACAAAATGCAATTTATTAAATATATTTTATTATTTCTAATATTTATAGCAAGTAATCTAATTGGTAAAACTATTTCGCAAAAATATAAACTACGATTTAGTGAATTAGAAGAAATGAAAAATGCATTAAATATTTTTAAGGCAAAAATTAGATTTACATATGAACCTATTGGAGAGATTTTTGAAGACATTAGTAACAAAACAACAAAAACAAACATAAAAAACTTATTTAAAAATGCAAAAATAGCACTAGAAAATAAGTCAGCAAGTGAAGCTTGGCAATATGCATTAGATACTACTAATACAAATATGAAGCAAGACGATATAGAGACATTAAGAAATTTAGGAAAATTATTAGGAACTGAAAACTTGGACGGACAAATTTCTCAAATTGACTTAACAGAAGATTTCCTAGAAATACAAATTAAACAAGCAGAAGAAGAAAAAAAGAAAAATGAAAAACTATATCAAAAATTAGGCAGTATTATTGGATTAGGAATTGTTGTAATGCTAATCTAAAGAAAGGGATGATTTATTTATGGACATCAATTTATTATTTAAAATAGCGGCAATAGGAATTTTAGTTGCAGTATTACATCAAGTACTTGTTAGAGCTGGAAGAGAAGATCAAGCTATGATGACAACACTTGCTGGATTAGTAATTGTTTTATCAATGGTAATAAAAGAAATTAGTGGACTATTTGATACAGTTAGGACTTTATTTAATCTATAGGGGGAAATATGGAAGTTATTAGAATTATTTCAATAGCCCTAATAGGACTAATAATTATTGTTTTATTAAAACAGTACAAGCCAGAATTTGCTATTTATATCAGTTTATTAATTGGAATACTTATTTTACTACTAGTAATGGATAAATTATCAGGAATTATACAAATGATTCAATCAATAGCAAATAAATCAAATATAAATAATGAATTTATTAGTATATTATTAAAAATTACAGGAATAGCATTTTTATCAGAATTTGCTATTAGCATTTGTAAAGACTCTGGAGAAGCAGCAATAGCAAACAAAATAGAAATAGGAACAAAAATAATTATTATATCAATTTCAATCCCTATAATTTCAAGCTTATTAGAAATTATACTAAAGATATTACCATAGGAGGATATACGGATGTGAAAAAAATTCTATTCACAATTATTATAATATTTGCCATAACAGGACAAGTATATAACACATATGCAGTAGAAAATGAAACACAAGAAGAACTATTAAAAGAGCAAGAGCAAAACTTTGGAATTACTAGTTTTATTGAAAACTCAAAAAAATATACAGGTGATTTTTTTGAAGGAATAGATATTAACGAAATATTTCAAACTGCTGTAAAAGGAGAAGTAAATCATAAACAAATATATGAAAAAATATGGGACTTATTAGGAACAGAAGTAAAAACAGGAATAAGAAGCTTAATAAGTATTTTAGCAATTATTTTAATTCATAGTATATTAAAAGCAATTAGTGAAAACTTAGAAAATAGTAGTGTATCAAATATAATATATTATGTGCAATATATAGCAATAGTTACAGTAATTATGACAAATTTTTCAGATATGGTAGAACTTGTAAAGACAACAAGTGTTAATTTAGTAGGTTTTATAAATTCATTTGTACCAATACTTGTTAGCTTAATGCTATATACAGGAAGTATAACAACAAGTAGTGTATTAGAGCCAATTATTCTCTTTATGATAAATTTTATTGGAAACTTAATACAAACTATTTTAATACCAATAACTCTAATTGCTGCAACATTGAGTATTGTCTCTAAAATTGGAGACAAAGTTCAAATAGATAAACTTGCCAAAACCTTCAATTCAGGAATTACATTAGTATTAGGTATTATACTTACTATATTTGTTGGTGTTATTTCTCTAGAAGGTACATTATCAAGTAGTGTAGATGGAATTACAGCCAAAACAACAAAAGCGATTGTCAGTAGTAGCATACCAGTTGTAGGTAAAATTTTAGGAGATGCAGTAGATACAGTCCTAGGGTGTGGGATAATACTAAAAAATGCGATAGGTATTGTAGGTGTTATTATAATATTAGGAGTTTGTATATTACCAATTTTAAAAATTTCGGTTTTAATGACATCATACAAAATACTGGCAGGTATATGTGAACCTATTGCAGATACTAAAATTGTAAAATTACTAGAACAAATTAGTACAATTTATAAAGTATTACTTGGAATTTTATGTTCTATTTCAGTAATGGTTATTATAGGAACAACATTAGTAATTAAAATTTCAAATAGTGGTATGATGTATCGATAAGGAGCTTTATATGATAGAAAATATTAGTTTATGGGCCAAAAATATTACATTATCAGTTATTATGGTTTCTTTATTTGAAATGTTATTACCTAATAAGAAAATAAAACAATATGTCAATGTTGTAATGGGACTATATATTTTATTTAATATTATATCTCCTTTTGTAGGCAAAAATATTTCAATAAATTTAGACAAAATAATTGAAGATAGTCAAACACAAGCAACAGCTACTGAAACGGTAGACCAAACTTCAATGGATAAAAGACTAAAAGAGATAGGAGAAGAAGAACTAAAAAAAGATATTACCAAAAAAGTAGAAAACTTAGACTTTATTGTAAAAAATTGTGAGGTTAAATTAGTTATTAAAGAAGAAACAAAAATAGAAAAAATAGTATTGCAAATAGAAAAAAAAGAAGAAAGCACACAAGAAAGAGAAGAAACTAATGCAGAGAATAAATTAGTGGAGGAAATACAAAAAATAAAAGAAATACAAGTTGGAACAAAAAAAGAGAAAAAAGCAAAAGAAAATGAAAATATAACTGCAACTGATATAAATCAGATTAAAAAAATGCTAATGCAAGAATATGAGGTGAGTGAAAAATGTTTAAAAATAAATTAAACAAACTATTTGGAAATGGTGATGAAACAAATCCTAAAAAGAAAATTGAAAACTTAGTCTTTTTTGTAGTTATATTGATAATTACAATTATAGCCATTAACTTTATATGGAAAGATCCTAGCAAAAATAGTCAAGCTGTAAATGAAGTAAGTGGTGGAAAAAAGCTAGCAGAGACTGGAGAACACATAGATACAAATGATTTAAGCCTTTCAGAAAAATTAGAAACAATTTTAAGCAAAATACAAGGAGTAGGTGAAGTAAAAGTATTTATAAATTATTCTGAATCAAGTGAAGTAGTCGCAATGTATAATGAGAATTCAAAAAGCAGTACTACTGAAGAAACAGATACACAAGGAGGTGTTAGAAAGATTGAAGAGACAGATACGCAAAAAGATATTATATATCAAGAAAATAATGGAGTAAAAACACCTATGACTAAAAAAGTAGTAGAACCAAAAATTGAAGGAGCAATTATAACAGCTAAGGGAGCTTCAAATATAGAAATAAAAACCAGTATTATACAAGCAGTAGAAGCAGCAACTGGGTTAGCAACCCATAAAATACAAGTTTTTGAAATGGAGTGAATAAAAGATGAAAAATTTTTTTAAAAAGAATCAAGTATTATTTTATGTAATTGCATTGATGTTAGTAGTAGCAGGATATTTAAATTATACAGCTACACAAGACATGGTACAAGAAACTTCAGCAAGAAATATTGGAGATGCACAATTAGTAAATAGTAATGTTACACCAGAAACCAATAGTATAAATGAAGAAAAGGTATCAAATGTTGAAAATACAGTAGCTACTCAAAATATAATTAGTGAAAAATCTATTGAAGAAAATGAAAATGAAGAAGAAACAAAAAATACATCAACAACAGATGTGAATTCATATTTTAGTAAATCAAAATTAGAAAGAGATACAATGTATTCACAAATGATAGAAACATATGAAAAAGTATTAAATGGAATAAATTCACTAGAAACCCAAAAGCAATCAGCAGCAGAAGAAATAAAAAAGATAAATGATACAAAAAATAGTATTATGATAGCTGAAAATTTAATTACAACAAAAGGATTTCCTAACAATGTTATTTTTGTAAATGGTGAAAGTATTAGTGCAATTATTGGAGCAGAGGAATTAAAACAAGAAGAAATTTCACAAATACAAAATATTTTAGCAAGAGAATTAAATGCTGATATAAAAAATATACATATTGCAATTAAATAATATTTGATTACTTAAAAAATAGTAAGAATAACTTGCTATTTTTTTCTTTTTTTAGTAAAATATAGATACATAAATAAGAAAGGAAGAAAAGATGTCAAAACCAATTGTAGCCATTATTGGAAAACCAAATGTAGGAAAATCAACTTTTTTTAATTATTTGGCTGGAAGCAGAATATCAATTGTAGAAGATACACCAGGTGTTACAAGAGATAGAATATATGCAGAAACAAATTGGAGAGGGAGAACTTTTACTTTAATTGATACTGGAGGAATAGAGCCT